>NZ_JBMVFU010000009.1:0-276806 GCF_049538315.1 Nocardia sp. AB354
AGGACGAGGCCGAGCGGTCGTCCCGCGGGGGCTCGGTGAGCGCATCGACGGCGCTGGTCAGCTCGGCGAGCGCCGGCGTGGCCGCGGTGAGAAGATGCTGCCACCCGGGGTGCAACGACGACAATGCCGCACGCAGGATGGCCGTGTTGGTCGCCTGCCACTCCTGGACCGCTTGCCGGCCCGCGGCCGTCAGAGTCAGGGTCACCGCGCGCCGGTCGTCGCCGCCCGCCCGGGCCATCATGCCGCGCTGAGTCAGCGCGTTCGCCAAGGTCGTCACTGTATTCGGGGCCAATTGCAGGAGGCGAGCCACCTGACCGGGCCGCACCCCTGGGTGGTCGCCCACGCACGACAGCAGTTCCAACTGCGCGACCGACAGGGTCGCCGCAGGTTCGGCGGTGCGCGCTGCTCGCCGCATGGCGCGTCGGAGCCTGGCGATGACATCGGCCAGAGCCACTTCGCCGAGTTCGCCGGTGTCGGCGGACGGTCCCTTCATCGGGCTGCTGCCTTTCGCTGCACTGGTTCGGCGCGCCGTTGACATGTGGTGGCCAGAGCCGCGGCGGCCACGATCGACAGTACGGCCACGGCCACCCGCGCGCCGTCGGCCGGCAGATGCGCGGCGTCGCACAGATGAAGAGAAAGTGTCACCACCGCCACCCCGCCCGCCGTTCCCAGACCGCGAGCCATGTTCACCGATCCGCCCGCCGTGCCGGAGCGATGCTCGGGGACCGCGGTCATGATGACGGCGTTGTTTCCGGGAATGAACATGCCCAGACCGATGCCGAGCACCGCCAGCCAGATCGCCGCCCACCACGGCGCCGTCGGCTCGATCGCGATCGCCGCGGTGGCGACCACCATGATCGTCGCGCCGACGCGTTCCCGGCCCGCGGCGCGCCATCGGTTCGGCAGCACCCGCGCACCCCCGACCGCGGCCACGGCGAAACCGGCCGGCAGCGCCGTGAGGAGCAACCCGGCGCCGACCGCGCCGGCCGATCCGATCTGCGGAAACAACGCGAGCGGGCCGAACAGCACCAGATACGCCGCCCATGCTCCGAGAAGACCGCGTCGCAGCGGCGGATGTGCGAACTGCCCCGGATCGATCAGCGGATGCTCGGTCCTTCTCTCCCGCCACCACAGGCCTACCGCGCAGGCGCTCGCGAATGCCGCCGGGAACACCGACGTCCACGCCGGCACCCCGAGTCCGGAAACCGCCGATGCGGCGGTCAGCACGCCGGCCGCGCCGCCGATGAGCAGCAGCAGACCCGGCACATCGAATCCGGTCAACCGCGCGCGAGTACGCGTGCGCGGCAACAGGTATCGCCCCGCGACAACCGCCAGACACCCCACCGGCACATTGATCGCGTACACCCATCGCCAGCCCAGCGAGGCCACGACCACTCCCCCGACCAGCGGTCCGAGCGCCAGACCCAGCGCCTGCGCACCGGCCTGCACTCCCAACGCGGTGCGGATCCGACGTGCCGCGACACTCGTTGCCACCAGCGCCACGCTGTTGGCTTGCAGCATCGCCGCCCCCACCGCCTGCAGAACCCGAAAACCTGTGAGCCACCACAGGTTCGGCGCCAGCGCGCACAAGCCGGAGGCGAGGGTGAAGATCACGAAACCCTGAAGGTAGACGAACTTGCGTCCGGCAGCGTCGGACACTCTTCCAGCCGCGACGACCAGACCCACGAGGGTGACCAGGTAGGCGAGCGACACCCATTGCACACTCGCCAGCGGAGCCCCGAACTCCGACTGCAGCGCCGGGAACGTGAGAGTGACGATGCTGGCATCCAGTTGTCCCATGAACGCACCGAGACAGACCGCCGACACCGCCAACCATCCGGCCCACCGATGCTCCCTGATCACCCGCGGACGCGGCGACTCGACAACCATCGCTTCCTTCGACCATAGTTCTGCTACAGAAGTACCTAAAGACTGACGCGGGCACGTCGAATTGTCAAAACCTCTTCACTCTGGGTTTATGTGATCACGATTGCCCTTGGAGATGCATGATTACGATCTGTTACAGAACAGTTTCGCTGAAGTTCATGCCTGGTTCGGGGCTGCGCAAGTCAATCAACGCGGCTCGCGCACCGAATTCGAATCCGGCAACACGACGTCCGGCGAATCGGTGAAATACTCAAAGAGGTTGAGGGCCAAAGCATGTGATTCCGCCCACATCCGAAAGCGCATCTCCGCCTTTCTTGTTCGCCGCCTCGCCCCGAAGTGGGGCCACATCCTGGTGATTTCCGCCGCCTGTCCGACAACAAGGGGCGCGAGATGAACGAGGTTTGAATGAACAATATTTCGGTGTTCACTGCCTGTTAGCTGGCCTGGTCTGTGATTCCCTCGTCCCTGAACCACTCCGTCTCGAGGTTCCGCAAAAGATGATGATGAGGAAATTCGCCGCGACCGCCGCCATGCTGGTCGCCGCCGTCGGCGTCGCGGCCGGTACCGCGAACGCCGACCCCGCCGCCCCCGCGGCGCCCGAGAGCGTCTACTACAAGGCCAGCGTCGTCGACAACGACAAAGCCGTCATCAAGACCGACGGCGGCTCGATCGTCAACGAAGACGGCATGCTGAAGATCAAGGCCGCCAACGGCGCCGTGCTCGCCGGCACCCCGCTCAACTTCCGCGTCGACGACTTCGAGTTCCCGATCGCCGCCGACATCTCCGGCAACACCGCCACCCTGACCCCCCAGTACGACATGGCGCACGCGGTCTACAAGCCGGTCGCCCTCCCCTTCGAGGACTCGGCCCCCTTCAAGACCCCTTACGACCGTGAGGTCGCCGCGTTCAACCGCCTGAAGGACACCATTTCGACCGGTGCCACCATCGGCACGCTGGCCGGTGGTATCGGCGGCGCGGTCATCGGCTGCATCGCCGGCGCCGCCCTCGGTGTCGTCGCCACCGGTGCGCTGGCCACCCTGTTCGGCCTCGGCCCGCTCGGCGGCTGCGTCGCCGGCGCCGCCGCCGTCGGCTTCCTGGGCGTGCTCGCCGGCCAGATCTTCATCACCGCCCCGGTCGCCATCGGCGCCGCGATCCAGTACTTCGCCACCACCACCGCGCCGTTCTACCCGCCGGCGCCGGCCAAGTAACGGGCCGGCACTCGGGCTTACGAACCTAAACGGGGCATCAGCCCACGAGTTCGAACAGCCAGTAGGTACCGAAGCATGACGATGCCCTCGCAGCAGCTGCTGCGAGGGCATCGTCATGTGCGCATGTTGTGGGCCTCATCCGGCATTTTTCGTCATGACCTGCCGGCCTCGTCCCGCGATCTCGGCACTCGAATGTGCACACCCTCGACGACCGGCTCATCGCGGTGGCCGGACCGGACCGACGTCGGGCATGGCGGTGATACCGAAGTGCCTGCGCAGAGCTCTCCGGGCGGCGTGCACGCCGGGCATGCCGTGCACACCGGGGCCGGGCGGGGTGGATGCCGAGCAGAGGTACACGTCGGGCAGCGAGGTGCGGTACGGATCCCACTGCGCAACCGGCCGCGCCATGATCCGATACAGCGACACATGTCCGGCGGCGATGTCTCCGCCCACGTAATTGGCGTTGTGCGAGGACATTTCACTGGCGGGGATACACCGCGAGCCGACGACGACATCGCGGAAACCAGGAGCGAACCGCTCGATCTGTTCGATCGCGGTCTCGGTGATGTCGCGCGTCGACCCGTTGGGGACGTGCGCGTAGCTCCACAGCGGCCGGTACCCGTCGGGACCGAGGCGGGTTGGGTCGACGACGGTCGGCTGACTCACCAGCATCATCGGTGCCGGGTTGTGGCGGCCGCGGCCGGCGTCCGATTCGGCGCGGGCCATCTGTTCGCGCGTGCCACCGAGGTGCACGGTGCCCGCCTCCGCGACCCGTGAATCGGCCCAGGGAACCGGCTCGCTGAGCACGAAATCCACCTTGGCGACACCGTTGTTCGCCGAAAAGCGGCCCACCGCCCGGCGGTAGCGGGCGCTGAGCCGGTCACCGAACACCTCGGCCAGCGTCCAAGGGTTCGTATCGAACAGGTACACCCGCGCCGGCGGAAGGTCCGCGACGGACTCGACACGCCGATCGCAGATCACCTCCGCACCGCGCGCAGCCAGGTCGGCGGTCAGCGCGTCGGTGATGGCCCGGCTCCCGCCGATAGGAATGGGCCAGCCGTGCGAATGCGCGAGCGTGCCCAGCAGCAACGCGGTAGCCGCACCTGCCATCGCCGGAATCCCGGTGTTGGCGTGGGCGCCGACGCCACTGAGCAGAGCACCGCAGACGTGCGCGTCGGTACTGCGGTCCCACACCCGGGTGCCGAGCTGCATCGCCCGGATCCCCATCGTGGCGGCGGTAGCGAGCCCCCGCGGGTGCAGGACCGAGGCGGGAATGCTTCGGACATCGGACAACCCGAGGCCGCGGACCGCGTCGACGCCCTCGACCAGCGGCGTCATGATCCGCCGGTACAGCCGACTGTCACGTTCGCTGTGTTCGCCCAGGGTGGCCACCGTCCGGGAAAGGTCGCGGTAGGCCAGAGCCGCTGGCGCCTCGTCGAGCGGGTGGGCGAAGGAAATCTCGGGATACCCGAACCGGACACCGCGCGCCGCGAGATCGAACTGCGCGAAGAACGGCGAGGCTACCGCCATCGGATGCACGGCCGAGCACAGATCGTGCCACAGCGGAACCGCCAGATCGACGCGTTGTGTGCGGCATCCGCCGCCCGCCTCCGGCTCGGCCTCGAGCACCGTGACCGACAGGCCCGCCGCCGCACAGACGACCGCTGCCGCAAGACCATTGGGGCCCGATCCCACGACGACGACGTCGCTCGATGAGTTCATCCCGCGCGCCTTTCCGTCGACACCGCGTGCACAGGCCTATTCCACGAGGCGGCAGCTTCAAACACGCGAAGGCCCAGCTGGGCAGCGGGCGATAGTTCCGCCCTGAACCGCCAATCGTGCGTGAGGTGTAAACGAGGCTGCGGGGGTAGCCGACAGGTGGGGTCGGTGGCGAGCGGAAGGGGTTCGACGTGAGTGATATGGCGATCGCGCAGCGGTTGAGAGACCTTCTCGACGAAGACCCGGACTTGGCCGCCGGCTTGGAGCAGTCGCTGGTGCAAGCGCGGCAGGTGGCCGAAGACGGGCTGAAGGACGAGCTGCTCGAGGCGCTCCCGTGGCCACAGTCCGTCGCGGAGTACGTCGACTACATCGACGATTTCGCGCGCTGGGTGCCGCGCGAGACCGACTCGCCCGCATGGCGCGCCCAAGCACCGCACCAGCGGTACGCCCATGAGGTCAGCGACCGGCTCTCGCACTTCTTCTGGATCATCGACCAGAGACCCGACGGCCGTGACACGTCCGTGGCATACGGCTCGGACACATTCCGGGAATGGGTCACCGACTTCGCCCGAGACTGGGGAAGCTTCCTCGACACACCCGAATCCTTCGGACCCGACGTGCTGGAATCGTTCATCGACAACGCTCCCGAATACCACGTCGGCGACTCCCTGATCGACGGCAAGCCGAACGCACCCAGCGGCTGGATGACCTTCAACCAGTTCTTCGCCCGCGAACTGAACGGCGGCCTACGACCGATTGCCGAACCCGGCAGCAACCGATCGATAGCCTCACCCGCCGACTGCACGTTCCAACACCGCTACGACATCGACGACGCCTCGAACATTCCGGCGACCACGATCAAAGGCACCCATAAGTACGGCAATATCGCCACCCTTCTCACCGGCAGCGACTACGCCGAGAAATTCGCCGGCGGGACCTTCACCCACTACATGCTGCCGACCCACGCCTATCACCGCTTCCACCTACCGGTGGGCGGTCTCGTCAAAGAGTCGTTCGTGACTCACGGGCAAGCGTTCATGCAGGTAGAGCTGTCCGACCACGGCCTGAAGGGCCAGGACAACGCCGAGACCGGATTCGAGTTCTTCCAGACCCGGGGCGTGGTCATCATCGATACCACCGATTCACCGTGCGGCGACATCGGAACGGTCGCGGTCGTGTGCGTCGGCATGCAGAACGTCGCATCGGTAACCCTCACCTGCACCCCCGGCAAGCACATGGCCAAGGGAGACGAATTCGGCTACTTCACTTTCGGAGGCTCCGACATCATCCTGCTGTTCCACAAGGGCGTCGACATCGACATCGATACCGCCGAGGAAACCCGTCTGGTCGGCGTGCCGGTGGCGCGGTGCAGGTGACGCTGCCCCTGTCGCCCTCTCTCGCCGTGGGTATTGTTGCGGCGCGCTCACCAACGCTCGCGAACCATTGGGCGCCGTGCGCTCACCTCCCGACATCGCCAACGAATCGCCGGCAACGCCGCGAGACCGTCGCTTCGACGACAGCACCGGCTCCTCCCACACGGCCGCTCTGCACCGAGCAGCGGCGTCCATAGTCGAAAAATAGGTATGTTCCGGGTAGTTCTACCGTCGCGCGAGACACGCCCGGAAACGAAGCTGTGAATGCGGGGGATCCCGATATCACCTTCGAGGTTTGCGATGGTCCAGCACACACAGACACCGAGCGGCTGCCACACCCGCACCGGCGACTCTCTGATGGTTCGACGCTGCAGGCAATGCGACGGAATGCACGCACCGACCACTGCGGAATGCGCCGCGTGCCGTACCCGGAACATGGAGTGGACGCCATCGTCCGGCCGAGGCTCGCTCGTGTCCTACCGGCTGGTGCACCGCAGCATGGGCGCACCGCATGCCGAGGTCGTCCCGCTCACGATCGCCATCGTCGAACTCGACGAGGGACCACGCATCTACGCCACCGTCGAAGGCGACCTCCCGCCCTCCTGCGACCACCCGGTGCGGGTGCGCTTCGAGGCCCGGCCCAAATACGACCGCTTCCCGGTCTTCACAATCGACACCGCACCCACGGAACAGTTGCGCGAGTCGCCCGGTGACTCGGCAGACCGCAGCACGGAATGCGACGCCGCGTGGGTGCGGTCGTCACTGCGCCGCTGCGATCTGATGGCACGAGCGGGCCTGCTGAGCACCGCCGACCAGACACTGGTCGCCTTCGCCGTTCGATGGGCACCCTTCGGCGGCTCCACCGCGGAGGAGTTGCTCGTGGCCTTCGGCACCGATCGGCGCAGGTTCCTGCATCTGGTGGCCGAAGCCCTGCGCCCACGACGGACCGACACTCGCGCGGTACGCGAACACAGAAGGCTGCTGCATCAGACCCTGACCCGAGCATGGCAGGTTGGGCACACGAACTAGCGGAGACCGACTCCGTTCAATAACGGCCGATATCGAGGTGTGAATCCCATGGCCGCCCCTCCCACCGCTTGCGCGCCGACGCTGTTGCCACACGCCTGCGCGTTCGCCCGCGCTCAGGGGTGAGCAACGCGAACGGAAAGTGGCCGGTGTCGACTCACGTCGGCCGCACAGGCAATGGGACTCTGATTCAGCGGAAATTCTCGCGTCGGTGCACCTCTACCGGTGGGAAGGCCGGCCCTCCGCGGGAAGGGACAATCCTCGTGGCATGGGTGGCCGCGCTCGGCGGCTCATCGATCGATGGCAGTGAAGTGTTGGGAGTGACGATGCGAGCCCTGGTGATGACCGCCCCCGGTGGTGCGGAGAAGTCGGAGATCCGCGAGGTGGACCCGCCGCGGCCCGCTGCGGGCGAGGTGACCATCGACGTTGCCTACGCGGGCGTGAACTTCATGGACGTGATGGCTCGCCGAGGCGATGCGGGCTACGCCTCGTCGTGGCCCTACCGCCCCGGATTGGAAATCGCGGGCACTGTGCGCGAAGTGGGTGCCGAAGTCACCGGACCGGCCGTCGGCGATCGGGTCGCGGCCGTCGCGCTCGGCGGCGGAGGTTTCGCCGAGATCGCCACGGCGCGAGCGGAACTCACCGTCCCGGTACCGGACGCTGTCCCGTTGAGCTCGGCCGCCGCCACCCCACTCGGCCTGGCGACCGCTCTGCTGCTGCTCACCGAGGCCGGCCGCTTCACCGCCGGGGATACGGTTCTGGTGCATTCCGCCGCCGGCGGTATCGGCGGCGCGGTGGCACAGCTGGTGCCGCTGCTCGGTGGCGGCCGCCTCCTGGGCACAGTGAGCCGCGCCGGCCGGTCGGTGCCCGGCTACGACACCGTCCTCGTCCGCGGCGACGGCCTGGCCGAGGAGATCCGCGCGGCGACCGATGGCCGCGGAGTGGACCTCGTGCTCGACCCGCTCGGCACCGAGGCACTCGAGCTGGATCTCGAGGTCACCCGCCCCACCGGCCGAATTGTCTTGTTCGGCAACGCAGGTGGCGGCGCACCCGGCCCGCTCCCGCCCTTCGGTCGCCTGCTGGGCGGCAACCTCACCCTGACCGGTTTCAGCCACCGCGGCCTCGTCGCCGGTGCGCCGGCGAAGGTCGCCGCCGCTACCCGCCGGGTGCTGGACTACCTCGCCGAGGGCACACTGTCGCTCCCGGTCACCGAACTGGCGTCGCTGGACGAGGTGATTGCCGGACACGACCTGCTGGCATCCGGACAGGGTGCGGGCAAATACGTCGCCCGCATCGGTTCCTTCCGGAGCGGCCTCGCGATCCTCGGCGATCGATAGGTCAGGACTCCACGATGTCGACCAACTGCTTACCGAGATTGCCGCCCTCGAAGACAGCGCGCAGTGCACCGGGAGCGGATTCCAAGCCGATACTCACGGTTTCGGCGATGGTGAGTTCGCCCCGGTCGTGCCAGTCGCGCAGCGCCGCGAACGCCTCGGGAAAGCGGTCGAGATAGTCCAGGAAAATGAACCCTTCCATGCGTGCCCGGCGCATGGCCAGCTGCATGTAGTTTCGCGGCCCGTACTGCGGGTCCGCGCCGCTGTACCCGGAAGAGATCGCACCGGTCAGAACGACACGAGCGCCGTGCGCCAGGTGCGCCAGACCATGCTCGAGAACGCGGCCGCCGACACCGTCGAAGAAGACGTCGACACCGTCCGGGGCCAGGCGGGACAAACCGGCCGAGACGTCGTCGTTCTTGTAATCGATGGCGGCATGCAGGCCCGCACGGTCGGTGATCCAGGTGCATTTGGCCGGACCGCCTGCGATGCCGATGACAGTGCAGCCCAAGGCTTTCGCTATCTGTCCCGCAATCGATCCGGTCACACCGGCCGCAGCCGACACCAGCACCGTCCGGCCCGGCTCGGGCCGGCCGATATCCGTCATACCGAAGTACGCGGTCAAGCCGGGCGCTCCGAACAGGCTCAGCATCAGCGTCGGGGCGACACCGTCGGGCACCACGTTCAGCCCGAACAAACCCCCGCCGGACGCGACGACGTAATCCTGCCAGCCGACCATACCGGCGACCCAGCTGCCCTCCGGATAGCTCGCGGTGTTCGAGCGCACCACCTGTCCCACCCCGCTCCCCCGCATCACCGTGCCGACCGGGACCGCATCGATGTAGTTGTCCGAATCGTTGAGCCATCCACGCTGAGTGGGATCGATACCCAGTCGATGCACCCTGACCAAGGCCTCCCCAGGCCCCGGCACCGGAATCGGAGCGCTTCCGAGCTCGAAATCACCCTCCCGCAACTCCCCTTCGGGCCGCCTCCGCAGAATCCACTGCCGGTTCACCGTATCCGCCACCGGGCGATGCTAAATCACACACATCACAACCTTCGAACCATTTCCGCCGTGACCGGCAGGCACGGATTCGACTACTACCCCGGCCCGACAAGACGAGATCATGACGTCATTGTTTCGTCATCGCATCGCGGGGCACCTCCCCCTCCGAGTGCGCGATGATCTTCGGGGCGCCTGCTCATCAGGCTGTGGCGGCGGGCACCGACCAGGCAGGGCGAATCACACCGACGAGCGCGACCTACCGAGGAGACCGAGGTGGCAACAGTCGCCGAACGCGTGCAGCAACATATCGGCCGCGGCCACGCGGCGCAGATGCGAGAAGCCCGGATGTTTCTTCGCGGCCCCGGCACCGCCGCCACCGACATCGGACTGTCGACGAGCGACTACCTGGCGCTGTCCGGCGACAGGCGGATCACGGCCGCCATGAGCGAGGCGCTGCTCACCCCGATCGAACCCGAACCCGGTCCTCTGGCGCGCCGCCTGGCCGACTACACACACAGCGCTACGGCGGTGGTGTGCCAATCCGGCTGGGCGGCCAATATCGGGTTGTTGCAAGCCATTGCGGCGCCCGGCATTCCGATACATGTCGGGGAGAACACGCACATGTCCTGGCGACAGGCGGCCCTGGCCGCGGCCGCGCCGCTGTACACCTTCGGGGACAACGACCCCGCCCGGCTGGCGGCGCAGATCCGCGCCCACGGCCCCGGCATCATCGCCGTCGACGCGATCGACAACACCACCGGCACACCCAGCCCCCTGGCGGCACTGTGCGACGTGGCCGACGAGACCGGTTCTCTGCTCGTGGTCGACGAATCGCACTCGCTGGGCATCGCCGGCCCGCACGGTGCGGGTGCCGTGGTCGCGCTCGGGCTCACCCGGCGCGTGCCGTTTCGCACCGCCAGCCTGGCCAAGGCGTTCGTCGGCCGGGCCGGGCTGGTGACCGCGCTCGACCCCGAGTTCGCACCCTATTTCGAGTCGGTGTCCTACCCTGCGATCTTCTCCTCGGGCCTGCGATCCCACGACATCGCCGGGCTGTCCGCGACCCTGGAGGTGATCCGAGCCGAGGACGGACGCCGCGCCCGGCTGCGCGAGATCGCCCATACCGTCCGAAAAGCGCTCGCCCGCACAGGTTTCGACATGGCGGGAGTCGACAGCCACATCATCGCCGTTCCCGCCGGAACCGAAGCCGACGGTCGCGCGGTGCGCGCGATCCTGGAAGCACACGGTGTCCTCGGCGCGCCGTTCTGTCCGCCCGCCACCCCTGCGGGCAGGTCGCTCATCCGGCTGTCGCTACACGCCGCCCTCACCGCCGAGCAGATCGGGCGAATCATCACCGCGTGCGAACAGGTTTATGCCGTATACGGCGGGTGACCTCGGCCGCGCTCGGCGCTCATGCGTGCGGAGCCGTCACCGATCCGGCCGCCGCCGCGAACAGCCCCTGGCAGCCCGCTGCGACCTCGGCGATATCGGAGTACAGATCGACATCGTGGAGTTCCCGCAGCATCTCGACGCGACAGCCGTTGCGCAGCAATGCCTCCCGAGTGAGCGCACCGGTTCGATCGGTGGACATCGGCACCTCCGCGAGGACTCGTGCCGGGCGCACGTCACACAGCCCCAGCGCCCACCAGCCGCCGTCGGCCGCCGGCCCCAGCACCGCATCCGGGCCGGCCAGCAGCCGAGCCCCGCATTCGGCCAGCAGCGCCGGCCCGGCCTGCGGGGTGTCCATTCCGATTTGCAGAACGGGCAGCCCGAGTCGCGCCGCGTCGGCGTGCGCATTCGCCAGACGCACACCGAAACCGTCGCCGCGCTGCGGGACCACATCGAAATCGCGCAGGGCCGAACCTATTTCGCGCGCGCGGCAGGCTCGCTCCAGATCGCCGGTCCACGCGACCACGCCTCGCGCCGCGCCGCAGTCGCGCGCCGCGGCCAGGGTGTCCAGGAGCGCGGCGGCGGCCAGATCCGCCGCCTCGGCCGGAGCCAGCGGCGGGGTCAGCCGGGTCTTGGCGAATCCGGCGACCGGCGCCTTCGCCACCACCAGCAGCGTCAATGGCAGAACAGTCATCGCACACTCCAGAAGTCGCGGGCGGCACGTACCGTCCCGATTACCGAACCGGACACTTTCGACACACCGTGGGTGCGCGGCCGATAGGTGACATCACGTTCGACCACCTTCCACCCGGCCCGCGCCGCCCCGGCCAGCAGGGCCAGCGGATATCCCGACCGCGGATGCAGCGGGCCCAGTGCCACCAGCTCGGAGCGGCGGATCACGCGCATCGCGGCCAGATCGTGCACGGGCAGCCCGTAATGGCGCCGCAACCAGTGCGCCAGCAGCCAATTGCCCAGGCGCGCATGCCACGGCCAGGCGCCCCGGACCGGGCGGCGGCGCCCGGCCACCATGGTCACATCGGGGCCCAATTCGGCCACCAGCAGCGGTAATTCGTCGGGCGCCATCGAACCGTCACCGTCGAGCACCGCCACCAGTTCGGTTGTGGCGGCCGCGATCCCGGCTTGGACCGCACTGCCGTAGCCCGGAACGGATTCGACGACCACCATCGCGCCCGCGGCACGCGCCACCGCGGCGGTGTCATCGGTCGAACCGTTGTCCACGACGACGACCCGATACTCCGTCGGGACCGCCGCCAGGACGCCCGGTAGCGCGTCGGCCTCGTTCCGGCAGGGAATCACCACGGTCAGCTCTCCACTGGCTTCGACTGGGGTCACGTGTCGACCGTAAGGCCGATCGGACGAAAAACAGCTGGTGACACAGGTGACGAAAGTATGACGGCACGATCGCGTGCGCGCCGCGTCGCACCGACGGGACCTACGGTGAACGGGTGAGCGATACCCGCAGCAGCACCGCATCGCAGACACGGCGAGTATCGGGCGTGCGCGCCGATATCGCCTGCGCGGCAGCAGCGACGATCCTGGTGGCGGCCGCCTTCCTCGTGCCGAGGATCAGCACACCGCACTATCGCGAATCGCTCTACGCCGCGGCGGCGCCGATCTTCGGCTCCTGGCTTCCACATATCGGCTGGGGTACGGGCCCCGCGATCGTGATCGCCGTCGCCGTGGTGCTCTACGGCCCCCGGCTCGCCGCCACGCTCACCTGGCGACGGCTGCTGCCGGCCATCTGGGTGACCGCACTCGCGTGGGCGTTCTCCCTCGCCATGGTCGACGGGTGGCAGCGCGGATTCGCCGGCCGGCTCACGACGATGCACGAGTATCTGCACGAGGTCGGTGGAGTGCACGACATTCCGGCGATGCTGCGCGGATTCTCCGCCCGCATCCTGGACTATCAACCCGATTCGTGGACCACGCACGTGTCCGGTCACCCGCCGGGCGCACTGCTGGTGTTCGTCTGGATGGACCGGATCGGGTTGGGCGGCGGCGCATGGGCTTCCACGCTGTGCGTGGTGGTCGGCTGCAGCGCGTCGATGGCCGTGCTCGTGGCGATGCGGGCGTTGGGCGCGGAAAGCAGGGCGCGGGCGGCCGCACCGTATCTCGCCCTCGCGCCCGCGGCGATCTGGCTGGCGGTCTCGGCGGACGCGTTCTTCGCCGGAGTGGTCGCCTGGGCGGTGGCCGCGCTCGCGGTAGGACTCGGCGGCGC
The DNA here is from genome assembly GCF_049538315.1 of Nocardia sp. AB354. Taxonomy (NCBI): domain Bacteria; kingdom Bacillati; phylum Actinomycetota; class Actinomycetes; order Mycobacteriales; family Nocardiaceae; genus Nocardia; species Nocardia sp. AB354. Next base: position 13,179 of record NZ_JBMVFU010000009.1, read on the forward strand.
GCGGCCACGTCCGCTGATCCTGTTCGTCTCCGGGGTGCTGTTCGGATTCGGCATCTATCTCAACTACGGACTGGTTCTGATGGCCGTCCCGGCCGCGGCGGTGGCACTGCTGCGCGGTGTGCGAGCGGTGTGGCCCGCGGTGCTGGGCGCGCTGGCGGTCGTCGCCGCCTTCACGCTGTCCGGCTTCTGGTGGCTGGAGGGTTATCACCTGGTGGTGCAGCGCTACTACCAGGGCATCGCGACGACGCGTCCCGCGTCCTACTGGATCTGGGGAAATCTGGCGGCGACGGTGTGTGCGATCGGATTGGCGTCTGCCGCTGCGCTGCATCGGCTTCCGGGTGCGCTGCACCTTCCCGCGCTCACGCAGATCCGCGCCGCCCCCGCGGCGGCGCTCGCGCGCTGGCGCGCCCGCGCGGATCCGGCGGCGCTGCTGGCTCTGGCCGCGCTGACCGGTCTTCTGCTCGCCGATCTCAGCGGCCTGAGCAAGGCCGAGACCGAGCGGATCTGGCTGCCGTTCGACATCTGGGTGATCGGCGGAACCGCCTTCCTGCCGGCGCACACCGCGCGCGCCTGGCTGACCGTCCAGGCCGTCGGCACGCTGGTGCTCGCCCACCTCGTTCTCACGAATTGGTGAGCGCGGTGCGCATTTTGATCGCCGATGACGATCCCGTCGTGCGTGAGGTGGTCCGCCGCTACCTCGAACGCGACGGCATGGAGGTCACCGAAGCCGCCGACGGCGTACAGGCGGAACGCGCACTCGACGGCGGTGACATCGATCTGGCCGTTCTCGACGTGATGATGCCCGCGCCCGACGGCATCGAGTTGTGCCGGTCGGTGCGCGAGGGCGAGCGTCCCGAGACACCGATCATCATGCTGACGGCTCTCGGCGAGGAGGAGGATCGCGTGCTCGGGCTGACAGCGGGCGCCGACGACTACCTGACCAAGCCGTTCAGTCCGCGCGAGCTGGCGCTGCGGGTGGCGTCGGTGCTGCGCCGCACCCACGGACCGGCGCCGACGGCCGGTGTGCTGCGCAGCGGCGAGATCCGGCTGCGGCCGGCGGCCCGGACGGTGGATATCGCCGGTCGGCCGGTATCGCTGACGGCACGCGAATTCGACCTGTTGTCTTTCCTGCTGGCCAATCAGCGGCGCGTGTTCAGCCGGACGGAACTGCTCGCGCAGGTGTGGGGCTGGGATTTCGGCGACCAGTCGACGGTGACGGTGCACGTCAAACGCTTGCGTGCCAAACTCGGCGATACCCACCGGATCGAGACGGTGTGGGGGCGGGGCTACGCCTGGGGTACCGGGACAGGAGTCGATCGTGCCGAATGATGTTGCGGGACTGGTCGGATGGGCACTGGCCGGGTCGGTGCCGGTCGTCGCGCTCGGAGCGGTGCTGCTGCGCGCCTTTCGCAATCGGGCCCTCGGGCTGTCGATGGTGATTCTGGTGTTGATCCCGACGCTGGCCACCCTCAGCGGTTTCATCGCGGTCAGCGGTCTGATGTTCAGCGACGCGCTGGCCAAGATGTCGGTGGTCCTCGTCGTGGTCACGGCGGTGACCGTGCCCGCGGCGGTCGTCTTGGGCCGGGCGCAGGCACGGCAGCTGGTCTGGGAGAAACAGATGCTCGATCAGGAGCGCGCCGCCGAGGCGTCGCGGCGCGAACTGGTGGCGTGGGTCAGCCACGATCTGCGCACGCCGCTGGCCGGAATCCGGGCGATGGGCGAGGCGCTCGCCGACGGCGTGGTCGCGCAGACCGGAGATGTCGAACGCTACGGCAGGCAGGTCGTGCGTGAGACCACGCGATTGTCGGGCATGGTCGACGACCTGTTCGAGATGTCGAAGATCAACGCCGGAGCCCTGCGCCTGCACCTGGAACCACTGGATCTGCGCGAACTCATCGACGAGGTGGTCGCCGCCACCGAGCCGGCCGCCGGGCGTGCGGGAGTGAAACTGTCTGCCCGGCAACCGGATTCGGCGATCACCGTGGCCGGCAGCGACCAGGCGCTGACCCGGGTGCTGACCAACCTCGTGGCCAATGCGATCGCGCACACCCCGCCGGGCGGATGTATCGACATCTCGGCCGGGGTCGCACACGCCGGCGCCTGGGTGCGCATCGACGACACCGGTCCCGGCATCGCCGAGGCGGATCTCTCCCGCATTTTCGAGGCCGGATATCGCGGCACCGCCGCGCGCTCGCCCGCGGCCGAGGGCGGAGGTAGCGGTATGGGCCTGGCGATCGCCGCCGGTCTGGTGTCGGTCCACCACGGCGAAATCAGCGCGTCGAACCGGGAACGAGGCGCTCGCTTCGACATTCGGCTACCACTGCTCGGCGGTGCCGGCCGTGCCGCGGTGTCGCCGCCCGCTCACGAGCGCGGGTTGTCGATCTCGTCGTCCTGAGCGTCGCCGTCAGTGCCGCCACTGCGGCGCCCCCGCACCGGCGGCGGCCCGCAACGGAGCGGTGGCGAAGTCGGTGAGCCCCTGCGTGGGATCGATCGCCGCGGTGAAGCCCAGCAGTTCGCGGGCCCGATCCGGTCCCGCGACGATATGCCGCACATCGCCCGGCCGGAACTCGCCGGTCACCACCGGCTCGGGGCCGCCCTGGGCACGGGCGAGGATCGCGGCCACCGCGCCGATGCTGATCGGATGTCCCGATGCGATATTCAGCGCCGTGAACCGGTCCAACGGCTGTTCCACGGCCCGCCGGTTGGCGTCGGCGATATCGGTCACGTGCACGAAGTCGCGCATCTGGGCGCCGTCCTCGAATACGCGCGGCGCCGCCCCCGCCTCGAGCGCCGAGCGGAAGATCGCGGCCACACCGGAATACGGTGTATCCCTGGGCATCTCGGGTCCGTAGACGTTGTGGTAGCGCAGTGCGGTCACCGTCGAGCCGGTGGCCGTGGCCCACGCCGCGGCATAGTTCTCCTGCGCGAGTTTGCTGGCGGCATACAGGCTGCGCGGGTCCAGTGCCGCATCCTCCGGCACCGGCGCCCAGTGCAGTGGCGCACCGGTGTCGGGGTGGCGATGATCGAATACACCGCGCTCGAGGTCTGCGCGCCGACGTGGCAACGGCGTCACCGCCACGGAATCGGCTGTGCGATAACGCCCTTCGCCGTACACCACCATCGACGATGCCAGCACCAGCCTGCGGCAACCGGCCCGATCCATCGCTGCCAGCAGTACCGCCGTTCCCAGATCGTTGTGACTGGCGTAGGCGGGCGCATCCTGAACGGTCACCCCCGCACCCACCACCGCGGCCTGATGGCACACCACATCGATTCCCGGCAGCACACGGTCGAGCGCGTCCTGGTCGCGGACGTCGACGCGATGCAGCCCGTCCGGCGGCCGGGCCTCGACGCCGTGCGCCGCACTGAGCATCGCATCGACCGCCACCACCTCGTGCCCCGCATCGGTCAACGCGCGCCACACATGAGATCCGATAAACCCGGCCGCTCCGGTCAGCAGAATCCGCATACCGAGATTCTGGCCACGGTCGCGGCGCGATGCGGGGACGCGGCGCCACCGGTAAGCAAACCGTCACAATTCGAAGCGACTCTCGGCCATCGCGAATCCGCGCCCGCAGCCGTGCGGATGGGGCGGCCTCATCGAAAGCGCCTTCCGACGAAATCTCCGGGCGGCGACACCGTCACCGTGACCCCGGCTGACCGCTGAGCTCCGCGAGCAGCCGCCGCAATGCGGGGACCGCCGATTCCACCGCCCGGCGATCGGCGGCGGAGAGCCGGGCCAGCGTTTCGCGCAGCATCGCCGCGCTCGCGCGGTCGTACCGATCCAGTAGCTCGCGCGCCCGCGCCGACGCGACGAGCATCGCCCCACGGCCGTCCCCCGGTGTCGGCAGCCGCTCGACGAGGTCGTCCGCGGTCATGGTGCGCAGCAGATTGCTGATGGTGGACTGTGCCACGTTCAATTCGGCGGCCGCCCGGCTCGGCGCGACTCCGCCCGTCGCCACCAGGAGCCGGAGCAGTTCGATCTGCGCTTCGGGGAGGTCCGGCAGATCCTCGGCGGCTCGCGTGCGACGCAGGACCGCCCGGCGCAGCGGTCCGAGCAACGCGCTGAGTTGGGCATCCACTGGCACCCGCGAGACCGGATCCGTTGGTGAGGCCGAGGTTTCCACCCCCATATTCTGCCCGCACGACCGATACGGACCCGGCGGAAAGGATAAGTGGGCGCCGCGACATACTTGGTTTTGTATTGAAAGTATCTTCGAATATCGCTGCCGCGCAACCGAAAACGCATACGTGCGCGACAACCCTGGCTTTCACGAAAACGGTGCGCGCGGCGACCCCGCCCACCTACAGTACTTTTGCTACAAAATTAATGGAGTCAGGGAGCTTCACATGCCGATCCCCACTGCCCCTCGCACCGGAGCGCGGCGGCTGTCCTCGATACTGGTCAGCGTCGTCGCGGTAGCGATAGCCGTTACGGCGCCGACCGCCCACGCCGCACCGGACGCCGGTTCGGAGCCGGTTGTCGGTGTCACCGGCGGGCATATTCGCGGCGTACGCGCCGATGGTGTCGTTCGATATCTCGGGGTGCCGTTCGCGCAAGCCGCCCGGTTCGCGCCACCGCAGCCCGCACCGCCCTGGCCGGGTGTCCGCCCGGCGGTCGCCCACGGACCGCAATGCCCGCAGTCGTCTCCCGTGCCCGGAGTGGTGTTGCAGCCGTCGAGCGAAGACTGCCTCAGTATCGACCTCTACGTGCCCGAACACCCCGCCGGCACCGCGCTGCCGGTGATGGTGTGGCTCTACGGCGGCGCGTTCGTCCTCGGATCCAATGCCCAATACGACTCCCCCGCCCGCCTGGTCCGCGACGGACAGGTCATCGTGGCGGTCCCGAACTATCGCGTCGGGCCCTTCGGCTTTCTGGCCCTGCCCGAACTGGCCGCCGAAAACGGCGGCGCGACAGGGACATACGGCACCCTCGATCAGCAGGCCGCGCTGCGCTGGATTCACGACAATGCGACAGCCTTCGGCGGAGATCGCGGCAACGTCACGCTGTTCGGTGAATCCGCCGGCGGCATGAGCGTCTGCACCCAACTCGTCGCCCCGACAGCGCGCGGCCTCTACGCCAAAGCCATCGTCGAAAGCGGTTCGTGCGCACGAAGTCCGCTCGCACCACCCACCCCGCAGGTTGCCTATCAGCGATCCGGCGACTACGCATCCAGCCTGGGCTGCGCCGACCCCGCCACCCGGTTGGTCTGCCTGCGCACATTGCCCGTCGATCGGCTCCTCGACTCTCCGACCACGCAACTGAACACCATGGCCGTCACGTGGACACCCATCCGCGACGGGGTCGTGGTGACCGACACGCCCGAGAACGCCCTGGCGGGCGGCGCGGCGCGTGACATCCCACTGATTGTGGGCAGCAATGCCGACGAGGGCGCGACTTTCATCGCACTGCTCGACTACGGACACGGAACCACGCCCTCGGCAACCGATTACACACAGTGGACCCGAGAACTGTTCGGCGACAACGCCGATCGCGTACTCCCGCGCTACCCGATCTCGGCGTATCCCACGCCCGCGGCCGCCAAGGAACGCGTGCTCACCGACGGATTCTTCGCCTGCCCGGCACAATTCACCGCCGAGACCGCCCGCCGCGGCGGCGCGCAGGTGTGGCGGTACCAGTTCAACGACGCACCCCTGCCACCCAATCCGCTACTGCCGGGGGCGTTCCACGGCGCCGAGGTCCCCTACGTCTTCTCCTCGCTCATGGGCCTGCCCATTCCGTTGCCGCCCGCGGCCGACCGGCTTTCGCGCGATATTCAGGACAGCTGGGCGCAATTCGCCCACACCGGAAATCCCGAAACACCGGCCCTGACCCCGTGGCCCCATGCCGCCGCCGACACCACCCTCGAGCTCGGCAGCGACCGCATCGGACCCGCCGGCACCTTCGCCGCACAGCACCACTGCGACCTGTGGGCCGGTATCGATCACATCGGATAGCAGGCGACCGCTGCGCGCCGGTTTCAGCTCTGGAGCCGGCTCCGTTCGGCGACCTTGTCGAACCACGGCGCCGCCTGCTCGACCTGGGCGGCGATCTTGATCAGTGTCGATTCTCCGCCCAATGGGGCCACGAGTTGGACCCCCAGGGGAAGTCCGTGGGCGGTCCAGTGCAGCGGCAGGGAGATCGCTGGTCTGCCGGTGATATTGGCGAGCTGGGTGTAGGGCACCCAGCCGAGATTACTGTTGATCAAGTCGTCGACGATCGAGGTGTGCTTGAGCAGGCCGGCGGTACGGGTCTTGAGAATCGCGTCGGTCACGCGTTGGAGCGACTTCGGCAATTCGAACTCCCCGATCTTGGGCGGCGGGGTGGCCATCGTGGGCGTCAGCAGCAGATCGTGGGCCCGGAAGTACTCGGTCAGTCGACGCGCATGGCCGTGCCGGGCCTCGACGGCGGCGACGTACTCCGGGCCTCGGGTCGCATTGCCCAACGCCGCCATGACCAGGGTGTCGCGTTCGAACCCCTCGTTGCCGCAGCCGGAGATCCGGCGCGCGTCGGCGACCTCGTAGGCGATGTAGACGAACCAGGTGAGCAAGAACTCACCGGCCAGGGCAGCGTCGTCGAACGGTGCCTCTTCCAGGATTTCCACCTGGTGACCCAGCTCGGTCAGTACTCGCGTTGCCGCCTCGACCGCCGCGTAGGCCTCGGGGTCGGGTTCGGGCGTAATGGCTGTCGGGATCCGCACGCCGATCCGGAGCCGACCGGGATCCTGGCCTACCGCGTCGCGGTAGGGCCCGGCCACCGCCGGCTGAAACGGACCCCACGATTCTCCGCCGGCGATGACATCGAGCATCCCGGCGGTGTCGCGGACCGAGCGTGTGACGACCCCTTGAACAGCGGCACCGTGCATGAGTTCTCCGGTCGCCGGCCCCATGGGGGTCACCCCGCGTCCCGGTTTCAGACCCACGAGCCCGCAGCAACCGGCCGGAATCCGGATCGAACCGCCGCCGTCGTTCGCACCGGCGGCGGGAACGATGCCCGCCGCGACCGCCGCCGCGGAACCGCCCGACGACCCACCCGGCGTTCGCGACAGGTCCCACGGATTTCGGGTCGGTCCCCAGAGCTCGGGCTCGGTGATCGCCTTGGCGCCGAACTCGGGCATGTTGGTCTTGCCGAAGATCATCAGGCCGGCGTCGAGCCACCGCTGAACGATCGTCGCGTGCTCGGTCGCCGGAGTCGTGCGCAACGACCGCGATCCCTGCGAGGACGGGAGCCCGGCGTAATCCATTCCGAGATCCTTGATGAGGAACGGGACACCGGCGAAGGCTCCCGTGCGCTCCGCGTCGGCCGAGCACGGGACGTCGGCGATGATCGCGTTGATCCGCGGGTTCACCTCGGCGGCGCGTTCCCGGGCTGATGCCAGCAGTTCGGCGGCGGTGACCTCCTTTTTCGCGACCAGTTCCGCGAGACCGGTGGCGTCGTGTCGGCGGTACTCCTCGAAATTCACCTGCGCTCCTGTTTTCGCTCGACCGGTCACACCACGCGCGCGAGTTCCAGCGTCCTCTCGAACTCTACGACGAGGGACCCACGCCCGGAGCAATACCGATGGTTCATCGAATCCGTCCTTCCGAACGGCTTGTCCCCGGTCGAGACCGCCCCGTGGCCCTCGGACGGGAACCCGAGCGCGCCGAAGGCACCGACCACGCGAACGGTTCGGCCGTGACGCACCAAGGCGACCGAATCCGCCCTTCGCGCATTGCTTCCGGTCTACCGTAATAATGGGTCGTCTTGTACTGCCCGTGTGGTGCACCGATCGAGGGTTGGTGAGTCGGATGATCTCTACATCCATGCTCGACGAACTGTACGAAAGCGCGGAAAAGGACGGTGTCGCACTACGAATCGGCACGATCATCGATCGCGGCGGGGAGGTTCTGCTGCTGGAACGTGACGACAGCGGCCCCATCAAGGCCACCCTCAAACTTCCCGGCACCACCGTCGAACCCGGCGAACCGCTGGACGCGGCCGTGGCCCGCGGTGTCGCCACCGAGACCGGGCTGAACGTCACCCGAATCCGTTGCCACGTAGGTTCTTTCGACTATCTCTCGCCCTGCGGAAAACCGGTCCGCCGCCTGCACTTCGCCGTCGACGTGGCCGCCACGTACCCCATCCGCCTGTCCGTGCACAGCGCCTACACCTGGGCGCCACTGGGCAGCGACCTGCGCGTGACTCCCTCCATTCGCCGCATCCTCGAGGATTACCGCAAACTCGCCGAGGCTCGAACCCCCTTGTCGGAAACCTTGGGATGAGGATGGCCTCGCCGTCTCCCCGGTTCACACAGACGGGTCAGCTGTGCTCGTGCGCACCGTGCGGCAGCCACACACGTTCGGCCCGGATGCTCGCCTCCGGGGTGAAATAGTCCCCGGTCCGCAGGTCGTCGAGCAATGTCGCGTGGTGAGGCTTCCAGCCCAGCAGCGCTCGGGTGTGGTCGCTGGAGACCGGGACGTCGAGGGAGAAGAATCGGGCCAGGAAGGGGTTTCCGAGATGCGCGGCGGCCTGGTCGAGGGTCAGCGAAGCGCTGCGGATGTCGAGCATGTGCGCGATCTGCTCCGCGATACTTCTGATCGTGACAGCGCTTTCGCCGACGCCGTGGAGCACGCTGCCGGCGGGAGCCTTCTCGAGGGCCAACCGGAACAAGACCGCGGCGTCGGCGCGGTGGACCGCCGGCCACCGATTGGCGCCCTCGCCGATATAGGCCGAGACTCCCGACCGGCGCGCGGCCGCGATGAGAGCCGGAATGAACCCGTAGTCGCCGGGGCCGTGCACGGTCGGCGCGAGTCGTACCACGCCGGCCCGCACCCCGCACTCGGCGAAACGCAAACAGGTCCGCTCGCCCGCGATGCGGAATGCGGCGACCGAATCGGGGTCCGGCGGCTCCTGCTCGGTGCTGACCCGCCCGGCACTGGTCACCAAAGTGCCCGAGGTGCTGACAAGGGGCTTGCCGGAGCCGGCCAGCGCCTGCCCGAGTGCTTCGATCGCGCCGCAGTCGCGGCGAATGAGGTCATCCGGATCTGCGTAGTCGCCCCCGTAAGCCATGTGCAAGACGCCGTCGGCGGCTGCCGCGCCGCTCCGCAGACTGTCGACGTCGTCCAGGGAGCCCGGATGCGGTGTGGCACCCAATGATTCGAGCCGGTCGGCGGCGGCCTTCGAGCGGGCCAGACCGGTCACGGTGTGGCCGGCCGCGATGAGTTCGGTGACGACTGCGGGCCCGGTCTGACCGGAGCCACCGGTGACGAAGACATGCATGGAACCCTCCATTTTTATGCCATTCACTGGCGCTACTCAACGCCAGTGACTGACTCTACGCGTAGCGCCAGTCACTGACGCAACGTGACGCCAGTCACTGACACATCGCGGTAGGCTCGGAACATGCCACGAAGCGGAGCAGAGGTGCGTCGCCGCCTGCAGCAGGCAGCCCTCGAGCTGTACCGGGAACGAGGATTCGACCAGACCACAGCGGCAGAGATCGCCGCGCGGGCCGGGGTCAACGAGCGCACCTTCTTCCGGCATTTCCCCGACAAACGTGAGGTGCTCTTCGACGGCGAAGCCGACCTACGGACCACTCTGATGCAGGCGATCGCCGAAGCACCTCAGGGCCTGAGCCCGTTCGAGGTACTGCTGTGCGCATTCCGGAAATCCGCCCGGAATTTGGAACGTAATCGCCCATTCTCCGATCCCCGATGGCAAGTGATCGGGGCGACCCCGGCGCTGCGCGAGCGCGAGCTGGCCAAACACGCGTGGCTCACCGAGGCCGTGGCGGAGGCGCTGCGACACCGTGGCATCGACGCCGGTCCGGCCGACCTGGCCGCCCGAACCGGCTGGGCCGCTTATCAATACGCGGTTCACGCCTGGATCGACGACCCCGCCGACGGTCTGGACACGCATCTCTGCCGCGCCTTCCACGATCTGCTCCGCCTCTGCGCCGACGCACCGATACAGGCAGGCTCCGAACACTGACCAGCGCCGCGCTTCGCTATTCAGGCGATGCGGACCGATCGGCCGGCTTGACTGCGATCCACTGCGCGACCGGTAGGTGCGGGCGCCAGGCCGTGAATCCGCCGAGCGGCTCACCACGGTAGATCTGGAATTTCCGCAGTTCACCGCCGTGTGTCGCGGCCCAGCGCAGCAGCAGCGCCTCGGATTCCGCGGTCACGGCGTTGGCGACCAGCCGTCCCCCTGGCCGCAGCCGGTCCCAGCATGTCGCGAACAGTCCGTCCTGAGTGAGGCCGCCGCCGAGGAAGATCGCGTCCGGCGCCGGATCACCGGCCGCGGGCAGATCGACGGGCGCCTCGCCGCGCACGACGATCGCGGGCACTCCGAGCGCCGCGGCGTTGGCGGCGATCTGGTCGCGCCGCGCGGCACTGCGCTCGAATGTGATTGCGCGGCAGTCGGGATGGGTTCGGCACCATTCGATCGCGATGGTGCCCGACCCGCCGCCCACATCCCAGAGCAATTCGCCGGGCGCGGGGGCGAGCGCGGCGATCGACAGGGTGCGGACCTCCGCCTTCGTCAGCTGTCCGTCGCCGCCGTAGGAGGCATCGGGCAGTCCCGGAAGCCGGGTGAGCCGGGGTGCGGCCGGATCACGGACCGCCTCGACGGCGACGATGTTCAGCGGGTCCCCGGGCGGCCGCGACCACTGCGCCGCCGTGGCGGCGACGATCCGCTCGGCGGGACCACCGAGCTGCTCCAGCACGGTCAATCGCGATTCACCGAAACCGTTGCACCGCAACAGTTCCGCCACTTGCGCCGGAGAATGTTCGTCGGCGCTGAGCACCAGCAAGCGCCGGCCGTCGGCGAGAGCCGGCATAACCGTCTCCAGGGGGCGGCCGACGATGCTCACCACCGGTGTGTGCGCACTCGCCCAGCCCAGTCGCGCACAGGCCAGCGTGGCCGAGGACGGCTGCGGGTAGACCCGGATCGCTTGCGGGCCGAGCAGGTTCGCCAGCGTGACGCCGATGCCGTAGAACATCGGATCACCGCTGGCGAGTACGCAGATACGCGAACCGCGATGCGCGGCCAGCAGTTCCGGCAACGCGGGCAGCAGCGGTGTCGGCCAGGCCCGGCGCTGCGCGATGCTCGCGTCGGCGGGGATCAGATCCAGCTGGCGGCGCGATCCGAAAAGCACCTGGGCCGCGGCGATCTCGTCACGCATGCGCGGGCTCAACCCCGGCCAGCCGTCGGCGCCGATGCCCACCACCGCGATGAGGCGATCGTTCTCCGGTGCGTTCTGCGTGTCTCCCGTTGCGAGAGTGTGTTTTTCGCCTGTCATATCGTCACCGCACGCCGTCGCGGCACTGGCCCGACCCGCCGACCTCTGCCGCGCACGCGGGCAACCGCCCTGTCGTGCTTGTGGCGCAGCGGTTCTGCCGCGCTGCGGGTGAGCTCGCGCATCAGCGGGGCATCCGGCGCCAGACGGCCCGCGGTACCCATCGGGCCACAGCGAAGGCGAATCGCAATGTGCGCGGTACCCAGACTTCGCCCGCGCGCCGGTGCAAGGCGGTGACCACCGCGTCGGCCACCTGCTGCGGCGTACTCGACAGGGGCGCCGGGCTCATGCCCTCGGTCATCCGCCCGATCACGAAACCCGGCCGGACGAGCAACAGGTGAACGCCACTGCCGTGCAACGCGTCCGACAGTCCCGAGGCGAATCCGTCCAGCCCCGCCTTGCCCGATCCGTAGACGTAGTTGGCCCGCCGCACCCGCACCCCGGCGACCGAACTGAACACCACCAGCTGCCCGCTGCCCTGGGCGCGCAGCAGATTCGTCAGCACCGTCAGCAGGTTCACCTGCGCGACGAAGTCGGTGTGCAGTATCGCGACCGCCGCGGCCGGATCCTGTTCGGCGCGGGCCTGGTCGCCCAGTACCCCGAAGGCCAGGATCGCCACCCCGATACGGCCGTGGTCGGCGGCCAGTTTCTCCAGCAGCGGCAGATGGCCGGACAGGTCGTCGGCGTCGAACTCCACCGGATGGACCGCACGGGCGCCCGCCGCGCGCAGCGTCGCGGCCTCCTCCCCCAGCCGATCGCTGCGGCGCGCCGCGAGCACGACCTCGCGGTCCGCGCAGATCCGGCGGACGACCTCGAGTCCCATCTCGCTGCGCCCGCCGAACAGTACGATCACCCCGTCGTCGACCTCACGCACACCCATGGCGCATAGTCTGCCATCGGCGCCGGTTGCTAGCGTCGCAGCCATGACGAGTACCGCGGCCGCACGCATCGACCTGTCTCCCAGCGCGCTGGAATTCGTGACCGAACGGCATCTGGCCACGCTCACCACGCTGCGTGCGGACGGTACACCGCACGTGGTCGCGGTCGGCTTCACCTGGGATCCCGAGGCCGGCATCGCGCGGGTGATCACCAGCGGCCCCAGCATCAAGGCGCGCAACGCGGACCGGCGCGGATACGCCGCGCTGAGCCAGGTCGACGGCCCGCGCTGGCTCACCCTCGAGGGCCCGGCCGAGGTCTGGACCGAACGCGATCAAGTCGCCGAGGCCGAAGCTCGCTACGCCGAGCGCTACCGCACCCCGCGGGAGAACCCGCAGCGCGTGGTCATCGCGGTGCGCGTCGCGCGGGTGTTGTCGAGCAGCACCCTGCGCGGCTGAGTTCTCCGCGCCGGGTTCGACGCGCCGGCTCAGCGGTGCCTGTACTCGTTCGACCTCACAGCACCGTGAGACCGTGCGGACGCCGGTTCACAGGTTCGCCGCCGTCTTCGGTGACCACCACGATGTCCTCGATCCGGGCGCCCCATTCGCCGCCGAAGTAGATGCCCGGCTCGATGCTGAACGCCATCCCCTGCCGCAGCACGGTCTCGTTGCCCGCCACGATGTAGGGCTCCTCGTGCACCGACAGCCCGATGCCGTGGCCGGTGCGGTGAATGAACGCCTCGCCGAAACCCGCCTCGGACAACAGGTTCCGGGCCGCGGCGTCGACCGATTCGGCGGTGACGCCCGGTCGCACGGCGGCCACCGCGGCGGCCTGTGCGCGTTCGAGTGCGGCGTAGCGCTCGGCGATCTCCGGATCGGGCTCCCCCAGCACGTAGGTGCGGGTGGAATCGGAGAAATACCCCGGTTCGACGGGGCCGCCGATATCGATGACCACCACGTCACCGGCTTCGATGATTCGGTCGGAATGGCTGTGGTGCGGGTTGGCGCCGTTGGGTCCGCTGCCGACGATGACGAAATCGGCGCGGTCGTGTCCCTCCTCGACGATCGCGGCGGTGATGTCGGCGGCGACCTCTGCCTCGGTGCGGCCCGGCTGCAACCATTCACCCATCCGGGCATGGACCCGATCGATGGCCGCACCCGCGCGGCGCAAGGCATCGATCTCGGCGGCATCCTTGATCATCCGCAACTCGCGGATGATCGGGGTCGCCGACACCGGCAGTGCCGTCAGCGCGTCCGCGATCGGAAGCAGATGCAGGGCGGGCATGGCATCGTCGACCGCGACTCGCGCGCCCGCGTTCAGCGTCGATTTGACGACTCCGTACGGGTCCACGCCGTCCACCCACGACACCATGTGCAGTCCCAGTTCACCGGCCGCCGAGCCGTCCAGCGCGGAGAGCTCCAGCTTCGGCACGACCACCGACGGGGTTTCGCCGCTGGCCGGGATGACCAGGCAGGTGAGCCGCTCGAAGGATTGCGCGGCCGACCCCAGCAGATATCGCAGATCCGGTCCGGGCGTGATCAGCAGCGCGTCCAGATGTGCCGCGCGGGTCAGCTCCGCCGCCCGCTCCAGCCGCTTGCCGTAGATCTCGGCACCGAATCGTGACTCCGTATGCGCGCTCATGCGATACGACGTTACCTGCCGCGCCGGACACGGTCCGGTGATCACGACGTTCGCGACCGGGTCGTGGCCCGATTGTCGGTGCCGCCCGGTAGCGTCTGCGCCATGCTCACCTCCAGTGCGAGTGACCGGCCACTGCTGCTGCTCGACGGCGCCAGCCTGTGGTTCCGGGCGTTCTATGCCATCCCGGAGAAGATCACCGCGCCCGACGGCCGGCCGGTGAACGCGCTGCGCGGTTTCACCGATATGGTCGCCGCGCTGATCACCCGGCACAATCCGGGCCGCCTGGTGGTGTGCCTCGATCTCGATTGGCGCCCGGCCTTCCGCGTCGAGCTCGTGCCCTCCTACAAGGCCCACCGGCTCGACACCGGCGCCGACGCCCAACCGGGCGCCGAGGAGGTGCCCGACACTCTCACTCCGCAGGTCGACATGATCGCCGAGGTGCTCGCGGCGGCCGGGATCGCGACCGCCGGCGCGGCCGGCCTGGAGGCCGACGACGTGATCGGCACCCTCGCCACCCGCGAGCGCGACAACGAGGTGATCGTGGTCAGCGGTGACCGCGATCTGCTGCAGGTGGTGCGCGCCGACGCGCCACCCGTCCACGTCTTCTACGTGGGCCGCGGGCTGGCCAAGGCAGAACTGTACGGCCCTGCCGAGGTGGCCGCGAAATACGGTGTGCCGCAGGAGAATGCGGGCCCGGCCTATGCCGATATGGCGACACTGCGCGGCGATGCGTCCGACGGCCTGCCCGGTGTCGCCGGTATCGGCGACAAATCCGCCGCCACGCTGATTTCGCGCTACGGCTCGCTCGAGGCGCTGGTGGCCGCCGTCGCCGACCCGGCATCGGATCTGGCTCGCGGCGTACGCGCGAAACTCGCTGCGGCCGAAGAGTATTTGAAGGCGGCCGCACCGGTCGTGCGGGTCGTCCGCGACGCCGAGGTCGACCTGTCCGGCCCCGACCTGCTGCCCGCCGAGCCGGCCGATTCAGACCGGCTGCACGCGCTGGCCACCGCCTACAACGCCGAGAGCCCCGTCAAGCGACTGACCGCCGCCTTGGCGGCGAGCGCCTGATATCCGGCATTCATCACCGCCACGAGAACGTGGCGCCCGGCGATGGCTCCGGGCGCACGGCACTCAGTTGGGCCGGCCGACCTCGTAGGTGCCGTCGTCCTTGGTGATCTTGACGGTGACCTTCTTCTGCTCGCCACCGACCTTCAGGGTGCAGTCGAACGTGCCGCCGACCTCGACCTTCTGTCCCGAGGGGCAGCTGACGTTCTGAACGTCGTCGATGCCGTAGGAATCCTTGAGGACCTTCTGCACGCCGTCCTGCACAGCCTTGTTGTCCAGTTTGTCGCTGCCCAGGAAGACGAAGGCGAGGACCACGGCGACGACCACCACAACCAGTACGCCGATACCGCCGAAGAGCAGGCCCTTCTTCGACTTCTTGGCGGGCGTGGTGCTCAGCTGCGGTTCCTGCATCCCCCACTGCTGCTGCGACTGGTCGGGCTGCGGCGCCCATCCCTGCTGGGTGGGCTGCTGCTGCGCCCACTGCTGCTGCGACGGCTGCGGCGGCTGTCCCCACTGCTGCTGGGTCGGCTCCCACGGCTGCGCCTGGGCCGGTTGCTGCTGGGGCCAGGACGGCTGGCTCTGGCCACCCCACTGCGGCTGCTGCGGCTGTTGCGGTTGCGGCGCCCACTGCTGCTGCGACGGTGCGGGCTGGCCCCACTGGGGCTGCTGCGGCTGCTGGCCACCCCACTGCGGCGGCGGTCCGGACTGGCCGGGCTGCGGCTGCCCCGACCACTGCTGGGTCGGATCGCTGCTGTGGCCCTCCCCTGGGCCAGGAGTCTCGTTCGGTCCGTACGGGCCGCTCATGTGCCTGCCTCCACTCGCACTCGTCGTCTCACATCCCCCCGCGTGAGGTGATCAGGCCCTCACCACGGTCGGTACCGGTAGTCATCCAATCACAGCCCGGCACGCTACGCGGCGTCCACCGCCACAACGCCACGCCGGATGGCACGCACCGACTTGGCGGCGGTGGCGGCGATTTCGGTGTCGTCGGCGGTCTGGTGGATCTGGTCGAGCAGATCGATCACCTGCCGGCACCAGCGCACGAAGTCGCCCGCCGACAACGCACTGCCCTGGTCGCCACTGGCCAGCAACGATTCGGCCAATCCGTCGCCGCGGGCCCATTTGTAGATGCCGGTGACGAAGCCCAGATCCGGTTCCCGGGTCGGCGGCAGTTTGTGCTTGGCCTCGTCGGTGCGCAGCTGGCTCCACACGCCGATGGTGGCGCCGACCGCGCGCCGCACGGGCTCGGTCGGCCCGGACGGGCCGAGGTAGCCGCCCTCCTGCCGCGACTCGAAGACCAGCACCGACACCACGCCCGCGAGTTCGGCGGCGCCGAGCCCGCGCCACAACCCCTGCCGAAGGCATTCGGCCACAACGAGATCCGCCTCGGTGTAGATCCGGGCGAGCCGCCGCCCGTCGGCGGTGACCTCCCCGGCGTCGACATAGCCGCGCTCACTCAGCAGCGCGACGATCCGATCGAAGGTGCGCGCGAGCGAATTCGTTGTCGCAGCGACCTTCTGGCGCATCGACTCGGTCTCGCGCTCGAGCCGGTTGTAGCGCTCCCCCAGCCGGGCCAGCTGCTCCCGGTCGGGCCGGGAGTGGGCGGGATGAGCGCGCAGCGCCCGCCGCAGCGTCGCCAGTTCCCGATCGTCGGCCGCGCGGGCGCGACCACCGCGCCGGCTCCGCCCGGGTACGGCGATTCCGGTGCTGCGCAACGCCGAGGCCAGATCGCGGCGCGCCCGCGCGGTGCGGTGGTCGACGTGGCGGGGCAGCCGCATCCGGCCCAGCGGCTGAGCGGGGGTCGGGAAGTCGGCGGCCGAGACGCGACCGGCCCAGGTGTCGGCCGTCAGCACCAGCGGCCGCGGATCGCCCGGACTCGCGTCCGGTTCCAGGATCACCGCGAGACCCTGGCGGCGCCCGGTCGGGATGGCCACCACGTCACCACGGCGCAGCGAGGTCAGCGACTCGACCGCCGCCCCGCGCCGGTCGGCGCGGCCCTGCCGTTCCAGTTCGCGTTCGCGCTGTTTGATCCGCTCCCGCAGCGACAGATACTCGAGGAATCCGTCGTCACCGATCTGCGAGCGCAGCTTGCGCACCTGCGCCTCGTTGCGCTCGATACCGCGGACCAGGCCCACCACCGAGCGATCGGCCTGGAACTGCGCGAACGAGCGCTCCAGCAGCTCTCGCGACTGCGCGGCGCCCATCCGGTCGATCAGGTTGATCGACATGTTGTAACCGGGCCGGAAGGAGCTGCGCAGCGGATAGGTGCGGGTCGAGGCCAGGCCCGCGACGGCGCTGGTGTCGACATCGGGGTGCCACATCACCACCGCGTGGCCTTCGATGTCGATGCCGCGCCGCCCGGCTCGGCCGGTCAGCTGCGTGTACTCGCCGGGAGTCAGCTCGGCATGGGTTTCGCCGTTGA
Source organism: Nocardia sp. AB354 (assembly GCF_049538315.1). Taxonomy (NCBI): domain Bacteria; kingdom Bacillati; phylum Actinomycetota; class Actinomycetes; order Mycobacteriales; family Nocardiaceae; genus Nocardia; species Nocardia sp. AB354. The sequence goes on from NZ_JBMVFU010000009.1 coordinate 30,462, forward strand.
ACTTCACCAGCCGTTCCAGCACCACCGTGCGCGCCGGCATATTGATGCCGAGAGCCAGTGTCTCCGTGGCGAATACGGCTCGCACCAACCCGCGGACGAACAATTCCTCCACGGTGTGCCGGAAGGCGGGCAGCATGCCGGCGTGATGGGCGGCCAGGCCGCGGAAGAGCGCCTCCCGCCATTCCCAGTAGCCGAGCACATCGAGGTCGGCGCGCGGCAGATCACCGGTATGGCGTTCGATCACCGCCTCGATCTCCGCCGCCTCCTCGGGACGGCTCAGATCCAGGCGCGAGCGCAGGCACTGGGCGAGGGCGCCGTCGCAGCCGGCCCGGCTGAAGATGAACGTGATCGCCGGCAGCAGCCCTTCCTCGTCGAGGCGGGCGAGCATCTCCGGGCGCGGCAGCGGCCGGAAGTCGCGGCGCGGACCACCGCGGTGGCGCGGACCGGACCAGCCGTTCATCCGGTCGGCGGTCTCGCGATGTTTGATGTAGCGAACCAGATCCTCGTCGACGAGGATTTTCTGATCGCTGGACTTCGTATCGAACAGATCGAACAGCCGCCGCCCGACCATGACGTGCTGCCAGAGCGGCACCGGCCGCGTCTCGTCGACGATGACCGCGGTATCGCCCCGCACGGTCTCCATCCACGCGCCGAACTCCTCGGCGTTGCTGACCGTCGCCGACAGGCTCACCAGCCGCACCTCCGGCGGCAGATGCAGGATGACCTCTTCCCACACCGCGCCGCGGAATCGGTCGGCCAGATAGTGCACCTCGTCCATGACGACGAACGACAGCGCGTGCAGCGCGTCCGAACCCGCGTAGAGCATGTTGCGCAGCACTTCGGTGGTCATGACCACGACCCGGGCGTCCGGATTGATCGACTGATCACCGGTCAGCAGTCCGACCGCGTCGCGGCCGTAGCGATCCACCAGATCGGCGTACTTCTGATTCGACAGCGCCTTGATCGGGGTGGTGTAGAAGCACTTGCCACCGGCCGCGCGGGCCAGGTGCACGGCGAATTCCCCGACGACGGTCTTACCGGCGCCGGTCGGCGCGCACACCAGCACACTGTGCCCGTTCTCCAGCGCCGCGCAGGCCTGCTGTTGGAACGGGTCCAGGGAGAATTTCAGGTCGGCGGCGAATGCCGCGAGTTCGCCAGTCAGCGACGGTTGTCCCACGCTCAGAGGGTATCGGAGTAGTCCGACACCGGGCGCGGAGTTTTCGGCGCGGGCTCGGCCGAGACCGGTCCGCTCGCCGTCACCGGGCGGGCGGGCTCCACCGGGCTCACCCCGTCCAGATCGTCGGGTCCGGCCAGCGGGGAGGCCTCGTCGTCGGACAGCGCGCCCCAGTTGTCGCCCCGGCGCGCGCGGCGTCGGTCGTTGAGCCGGGCGATCTGCACGGCCACCTCGAACAACACGGTGAGCGCGGCGGCCAGCGCCAGCATCGAGAAGGGATCCTGCGGTGTGACGATCGCGGCGAAGACGAACAGCCCGAAGATCATGCCGCGGCGCCACTTCTTGAGCCGCTCGTAGGTCAGCACGCCCACCATGTTCAGCCCGATGATCAGCAGCGGCGTCTCGAAGCTGACGCCGAAGATGATCAGCAGTTTGATGATGAATCCGAAGTACTGACTACCGCTCAGCGCGGTGATCTGCACATTGCTGCCGATTCCCATCAGGAAGCTCAGCGCGTGCGCCACCACCCAGTACGCGAGCACCGCGCCGGTGACGAACAGCACCACGCCGGAGGCGACGAAGCTGATCGCGTACTTGCGCTCCTTGGCGTAGAGGCCGGGCGTGACGAACGCCCACAGCTGGTACAGCCAGATCGGGCAGGCCATCACCACACCCGCGGTGAAGGCGACCTTGAACCGCAGCATGAACTGTTCGAACGGTGCGGTGGCCAGCAGCCGGCAGGTGCCGTCGGTGGTCAGCTGCGCACGATGTTCCGGCGGCAGCGAACAGTACGGGCCGCGCAGCAGATCACCCAGGCTCTCGATGCCCAGGAAGGAGTGCGAGTACCAGAGGAATCCGAGGATCGTGGTCAGCGCCACCGCCAGCAACGACTTCAACAGTCGCGAACGCAACTCTTGCAGATGTTCGACCAACGACATGGTGCCGTCGGGATTCGTCCTGCGCCGGCTACGGCGGGGGTCGAACGGAATGCGCATGGATGTGACTGCCTCGCTGATCACCTGGCCGGATCCGGATGAAACGCCCAACCGCCATCGCACCGTCACCCCGCGGGCGTTGCCGGGGTGACGGCCTCGAGACGGACCGGATCAGGCCGTGTGACGATCCTTGTCGGCCTGCGGGGCCGGATTCACCGGCTGGGCAGGCGGCAGTTCGGCCGCGGGCGCCGACTGCTGCGCGGTGCCGGACGCGTTCGCCGACCCCGTGTTCGCCGAGCCCTCGGAATGCATCTCGCTCATCTCGCTCTTGAAGATGCGCAAGGAACGTCCGAGACCCCGGGCAGCGTCGGGCAGCCGCTTGGCGCCGAACAGCAGCAGGATCACCAACGCAATGATGAGCCAGTGCGTCGGGCTCAATGAACCCATCGAAAACCTCCCAAGACTGTGGTATGTCCGATGCTACCGGACCCCGATCCGACGACTGCGCGCGTCGTCACCCATGGAACGGCCGGATGCCGGCTCGGGTTCAGCGCGACACCGTTCCCGGTGCCGCCGCGGTCGCGGCCCCGCGCAGCTCCGCGAGCAGGTCCGGGCCGGTCCACCGTCGTTCGTCGCCGCTCTCGGCGGTCCGGATCAAGGCGACCAGCCGCGCGTTCACCGGGGTAGGCACGGCCACCATCCGGCCCAGCTCGACGATCTCCCCACAGAGCCAATCTATTTCGGTGCGCCGGCCCAGGGCCAGATCGTCGGCCATCGACGAGCGCGCCAGCGGGTCCACCGCGAGCACCCGTCCGGCCACCCGCTCGAAGACGGCATCGGGAACGGTCAGCATGCGGGCCATCACGCGCGGCGGCAGGACGGTCAGCCGCGCGGGACGGATCCGGGCCCGCCGCATCACCGCGAGTGCCTCGTTCTGGGCCAGCGCCAGGCAGCGCCGGTAGTCGCGGGTGGCCAGTTCCTCGCGCAGCGGGCGGCCCGACAGCGCGTTGATCGCGTTGTTGAGGTTGAGCAACAGTTTGGCCCATTGCACCGGGCGCAGATCGGAATGGCGGTCCAGAGGCAGTCCGGCCCGCTCGAACAGCGGCGCGAATCGCGACAGCGCCGGATCGTCGGACACCGCCACGGTGCCGTCGGTCCCGCGATGGAAATGGCCGGGGCCGCTGTGGACGACGTTGAACATCACCATGCCCGCCGAGACCACCGCCGCGGGCAGCACCTCCCGGATCGCCGCATCGTTGCCGATGCCGTTCTGCAGGCTGATCACCACGGTGTCCGCGCGCACCCGATCGCGCAGCTGTGCCGCCGCCTGGGCGGTCTGCGCTGATTTCACCGTGACCAGCACCAGATCGGCGGTGGCCGCGCTGTCCGGTTCGGTCTCGGTGCGGAAACCGCTCGCCGCGACGCGGTCGTCGCCGCCGTCCAGATCGGTCAGCCGCAATCCGTGGGCGCCGATCTCGTCCAGCAGCCGCGGGCGGCCGACGAAACTCACCTCGGCACCGGCGGCGGCGAGCTTGCCACCGACGAACAGACCGATGCTTCCGGCGCCGAGCACCGTCACCCGGAACGTCACGCGGGCCCGACCTCCTCGACCATGTTCCGGTCGTATCCGAGATCGCCGACGTGGTCGTAGGCGGCCAGCGCCGCGGCCGAACGTTCCCGCACCGCGCTCACCAGCTCGGGCGGTCCCAGCACGGTGACACCCGAGCCGAAGCCGAGCAGCAGTCGCGCGATCCAGCCCAGCGTGGCGAACCGCATGGTGGCCTCGACGCTGCCGTCGGGGTGCACCACCACCGGATGCATCGGATACTGGTCCAGCACCCACCCGTAGTCGGCACGAATCCGCAAGCGCGCCAACGCAACTGCCGGATCGTCGGAGAACAGGTCGAGACCCGCGGACTCCTCGGTGGCGTGGCTGGGCGGGTTCGCCGGCTCCTCGAGTTCGGTGGCCTCCTCGATCCGGTCGAACCGAAACAGCCGCACCCCCTCGGCCTGCCGGCACCACGCCTGCAGGTAGGAGTTGTTGTCCACCAGCACGATTCGGATCGGATCGACGACGCGTTCGGACACCACATCCCGGCTCGCCGAGTAGTACACCAGCCGCAGCGCACGCCCGTCGGCCAGCGCGGACCGCACGGTGGTCACCGCCGGCGCCTCGGCCGGTTCGGCGGTGTCGGGTTCGCTGCGATGCCCCGCCTCGCCGGAAATGGCGGATTCGATCTTGGCGGTGGCCGACCGGGCGGCCGTGGGATCGACCATGCCCGGCAGATCCGCGATCGACCGCAGAGCCACCAGCAGCGCCGTCGCCTCGATCGAGGTCAGCCGCAGCGGCCGCTCGATACCGGCGGAAAAGGTGACCTCGATGCTCTCCTCGGAGAACGACAGATCGATCAGATCACCGGGACCGTAGCCGGGCAGTCCGCACATCCAGAGCTGATTGAGGTCGCTCATCAGCTGTTTGGTGCTGACACCGAGTTCCGCGGCCGCCTCGGGCGCACTGATCCCCGGATTCGCGAGGAAGTACGGAACCATATTCAGCAGCCGGGACAGCCGCGTCGACAATCGGCTGCTCATCGCCGCACCCCCGCCCGGGCCGTCGCGACGCTCGCGCGTCTCATGCCGACACCTCCGTCCGTTCCAGTACCGACCGCAGCCGCGCGATCACATCGGCCCGCAGATCCTCCGGGGCCAGTACCAGCGCATCCGGGCCGAGACCGGTGATCAGCCGCGCCAGCCAGTCCCGCGACCGCACCGGCACCTCCACCACCGAACCCGGGCGACCGGCGACCGTCTCCTCGGCGATCACCACGCCCAGCCGGCGGATCTCCTGGCCGCGGCCCTGCGCCACCCACACGGTCGCCGATCCGCTCACCGGCGCCGCACCCGTCACCTGCGCCACGATCCGGCGCAGATCCACATCCGCCGGTTTGTGCACGGCGTTCTCGGGCCCGTACACCTCCACGTCGGCCCCGATCCGCGACAGCCGGAAGGTCCGCACCGCATCCCGGTCGCGGTCGTGGCCGACCAGATACCAGCGCCCGTGCCGGGTCACCACACCCCAGGGCTCCACATCGCGCGTGGTGTAGGGCGCGTTGTGGGTGACCCGATGCTCGAATCGCACCGCACGCCCCGCATCGATGGCCGCCAGCAGTTTGCCCAGCGCGGCCTCCGACCCGCGCGTGCGCGCCGGTACCGCGGGCACCGACGCCGAGGCCGCGTCCGCGTCGACGTGCACGCCGGCGGCCCGCAACTTGAGCACCGCGCTCTCCGCGGCGCTGGCCAGCTCCGGGGACTCCCACAACTGCACCGCCACCGCGACCGCCGCCGCTTCCGCGCTGGTCAGGTCGATATCGGGCAGTTCGTAGGCATCGCGATTGATGCGATACCCCTCCTGCCCGGAGAATCGGCCCACCGGGCCGACCTCCAGCGGGATCCCCAGATCCCGCAGTTCGTTCTTGTCGCGCTCGAACATCCGGCTGAACGCTTCGTCGCTGGCCGACTCCTCGTAGCCGGCGACGCTGTCGCGAATGCGTTCCGCGGTCAGGAACTGCCGGGTCGACAGCAGCGCGATCACCAGATTCATCAGCCGCTCGACCTTGGAAATCGCCACCCGACACAGAGTAATCGGACTCCCGGAACGACGGTGCACCACCGCACCGATCCGCGCCGGGATATCGCTGCCGGAATCCGGATCGACCGGCCCCGCGGACCACCGCGGGGCCGACAACCTCACATCGAGGCGATCAACCGATCCACACGCTCGTCCACGGACCGGAACGGGTCCTTGCACAAGACCGTGCGCTGCGCCTGATCGTTCAGCTTCAGATGCACCCAGTCGACGGTGAAATCGCGGCCCGCCTCCTGCGCGGCGGTGATGAAATCACCGCGCAGTTTGGCCCGCGTCGTCTGCGGCGGAGTCGTCACCGCCGCATCGACCGCCTCGTCCTCGGTGACCCGCTTGACCAGACCCTTGCGCTGCAGCAGATCGAACACCCCGCGACCGCGCTTGATGTCGTGATAGGCCAGATCCAGCTGGGCGATCTTCGGATCCGACAGCTCCATCGAGTACCGGTCCTGGTAGCGCTGGAACAGCTTGCGCTTGATCACCCAGTCGATCTCGGTGTCGACCTTCGCGAAATCCTGCGCCTCGACCGCGTCGAGCGTGCGGCCCCACAGGTCCACCACGGCGTCCACCTGCGGATCGCGCTCGCGATTGCGCAGATGCTCGACCGCGCGGGCGTAGTACTCACGCTGGATGTCGAGCGCGCTGGCCTGGCGGCCACCCGCCAGTCGCACCGGCCGCCGGCCGGTCAGATCGTGGCTGACCTCGCGGATCGCGCGGATCGGATTGTCGAGCGCGAAATCGCGGAACGACACCCCGGCCTCGATCATCTCCAGCACCAGCGCCGCGGTGCCCACCTTCAGCATGGTGGTGGGTTCGGCCATATTCGAGTCGCCGACGATCACATGCAGACGGCGGTACTTCTCCGCGTCGGCATGCGGCTCGTCACGAGTGTTGATGATCGGCCGCGACCGCGTGGTCGCCGACGACACCCCCTCCCAGATGTGCTCGGCCCGCTGCGACAGGCAGAACGTGGCCGCCTTCGGCGTCTGCAGGATCTTTCCGGCACCGCAGATCAGCTGCCTGGTCACCAGGAACGGCAACAGCACATCCGAGATCCGGGAGAACTCGCCGGCCCGCACCACGAGGAAGTTCTCGTGGCAGCCGTAGGAGTTGCCCGCCGAATCGGTGTTGTTCTTGAACAGATAGATGTCACCGCCGATCCCCTCCTCCGCCAAGCGCTGCTCGGCATCGATCAGCAACTCCTCGAGCACCCGCTCACCCGCGCGATCGTGGGTGACCAGCTGAACCAGCGAGTCACATTCGGCCGTCGCATACTCCGGATGGGAACCGACATCGAGATAGAGCCGCGCTCCGTTGCGGAGAAATACGTTCGAACTACGGCCCCAGGACACCACCCGGCGGAACAGATACCGGGCCACCTCGTCAGGACTCAACCGACGGTGACCGTGGAACGTGCACGTCACCCCGAACTCGGTCTCGATCCCCATAATTCGTCGCTGCACACCATCGACATTACGGCAAAGCGAACGGCGAAAGTGGCTGTGCGAGCGAGCGGTTGCATACGGGTTCACAACAATATGGGCGGGGTCCGACGGCGCCGGCGCCGGTCGCACCGCGTTGGTGGCCTCTGGACCTCGTCGTCCGGGACCCCTGCTGTGCGTCCACAGTGGGCGACCGACCTCGCGGCAGCCACAAATCCGCAGGTCGGAGCATATGTTCGCGACGGTGTCCCGCTACCGGAGCACGACGACGCCCGGCCCGGTCCTCCGCGTGGAGGACCGGGCCGGGCGTCGCGTTCGAAGCCGCTACCAGTGCTTACGGGTTGGAGGGGTCGCCGGCGGAGGGTGTCTCCGGTTCGGCGTTCTCCTCGTCCGCACTCGCCGCGCCGTCGACGGACAGCAGCGTCTCCAGCATGGCGTGCGGAATGCGGCGGAAGGCCCGGCGCGGGCGGGCCTGCTCCAGGGTCGCCACCTCCAGCGAGGACACCGCGATACCGCGCTTGTCCTTGTCGCTGTTGTCCGGCGAACCCTTCTGCAGGGCGTCCACGGCGGTGCGGATCGCGGCCCGCAATTCCAGGCCCGGCTGGAAGGTGTCCTTGAGCGCGGTGCTGATCGGGTCGGTATTGCCGCCCATCACCACGAAGTCGCGCTCGTCGACGATGGAGCCGTCGAAGTTGATCCGGTACAGGACCGAATTCGACTCCTGCTCCGGATAGCCGACCTCACCGATGCAGATCTCGACCTCGTAGGGCTTGAGCTGGTCGGTGAAGATCGTGCCGAGGGTGGAGGCGTACATGTTCGCCAACGCCCGCCCGGTCACATCTCGCCGGTCGTACTGGTATCCACGCAGGTCGGCCTGCAGGATCCCACCACGACGCAGACTTTCGAACTCGTTGTACTTGCCGACCGCGGCGAATCCGATGCGGTCGTAGAGTTCACTCACCTTGTGCAGCGTCGCCGAGGGGTTCTCGGCGACGAACAGCACACCCTTGTCGTACACCAGCACCACGACACTGCGTCCCCGGGCGATGCCTTTGCGCGCAAGTTCGGTCTTGTCGCGCATGATCTGTTCGGCCGACGCGTAGTACGGCAGTGTCATGGACGCGCACTCCCTTCCTCGGCCACCCGCTCGTCGACGATCGAGCGCGCGATCTGCTCGAGCCGCTCGTCCGAAACCTCCAGCGCCCCTTCGGCATTGATGACGATCGCCGTCGGGAAGATGCCGCGCTGCAGATCCGGGCCGCCGGTGGCGGTGTCGTCGTCGGAGGCGTCCAGCAGCGATTCGACGGCGATGCGCAGGGCGCGGTCCTCGTCCATATCGCGGCTGTAGGTCTTCTTCAACGACGACTTGGCGAACATCGAGCCCGAGCCGGTGGCGGTGTAGCCGAAGCGCTCTTCGCTGCGGCCGCCGACCACGTCGTAGGACACGATACGGCCGGCCCGCGCCGGATCGGTGGCCTCGAGGTCGTAACCGACCAGAATCGGCACCACCGCCAGGCCCTGCAGTGCCGCGGGCAGATTGTCGCGGACCATCTTCGACAGCTTGTTGGCCTTACCGTCGAAGGTCAGCGGCACGCCCTCGATCTTCTCGTAGTACTCCAGCTCCACCGCGAACAGGCGGATCATCTCGACCGCCACGCCCGCGGTACCGGCGATACCGGCCGCGGAGAAGGTGTCGGTGATGTACACCTTCTCCATATCGCGGCTGGCCAGCAGGTTGCCCTGGGTGGCCCGGCGGTCGCCGGCGATCAGCACACCGCCGCGGTAGGTCACCGCGACGATGGTGGTGCCGTGCGGCGCCAGGTCCCCGGCCGAGCCGTTGCCCCCGGACGCGCGCCCGAAACCGTTGCCCGGCAACAGTTCCGGCGCGTTTTCCCGCAGATATTCGGAGAATGACGAGAGGGCGTACCCCATGTGGAGCCGCAAGGGGTCACCTGATGTCACTGGCCGCCTTTCTGGACGTAGGCACGCACGAAGTCCTCCGCGTTCTCCTCGAGCACGTCGTCGATCTCGTCGAGCAGGTCGTCGGTCTCCTCGGCCAGCTTTTCGCGGCGCTCCTGTCCCGCGGCCTCGACACCGGCCGCGTCGTCGTCCTCGTCGCCACCACCGGCGCGCTTGGTCTGCTCTTGTGCCATAGCAGCCGACCTCCTCTGTACTGATCATCGGCGAGCATCGGAAACCTCCGATGCTCGTCCCTCAACACTACCCAGCGACGGTGACAACATGCCGGATTACATCGCAATGTGCCCCCGCCGCAACGTCACAGCACGCCGTGCCACCCCGGCACGAACGCACCGCCGGCGGCCCGGCCGCACGGTCAGGAAGTGAGCTGCTTGACCAGTTCGGCGGCCGTACCGGCGCCCTCGAGCAACTTGCCGACGTGGGATTTCGTCCCGCGGCGCGGCTCCAGGGTGGGAATGCGGACCAGCGAGTCGCCGCCCAGGTCGAAGATCACCGAATCCCAGCTCGCCGCGGCGATATCGGCGCCGAAGCGGCGCAGGCATTCGCCCCGGAAGTAGGCGCGGGTGTCGGTCGGCGGGTTGGTCATCGCGTCGGTGACCTGCTGTTCGGAGACCAGCCGCTCCATCGAACCGCGCGCCACCAGGCGGTTGTAGAGGCCCTTGTCCAGGCGCACATCGGAGTACTGCAGATCCATCAGATGCAGCTTCGGCGCCGCCCAGCCCAGGCCCTCGCGGCTGCGCATACCCTCGAGCAGGCGCAGCTTGGCCGGCCAGTCGAGCAGGTGCGCGCAGTCCATGGGGTCTCGTTCGAGCAGGTCGAGCACGTGCGCCCACTTCTCCAGCACATCGGTGACGCGCGCGTCGTCGGTGCCCTCGCGGTCGTGGAACTTCTCCACCCGGTCGAGGTAGATCCGTTGCAGCGCAAGGCCGGTCAGTTCGCGGCCGTCCACCAGCGCGACCGTGGCGCGCAGGCTCGGGTCGTGGCTGATGGTGTGCACGGCGGTGACCGGACGGGCCAGTTGCAGATCCGACAGATCCTCGCCGGCCTCGATCAGATCCAGCACCAGCGCGGTGGTGCCGACCTTGAGGTAGGTCGACCATTCGGCCAGGTTGGCGTCGCCGATGATCACGTGCAGGCGGCGGTACTTGTCGGCGTCGGCGTGCGGTTCGTCGCGGGTGTTGATGATGCCGCGCTTGAGGGTGGTCTCCAGGCCCACCTCGACCTCGATGTAGTCCGAACGCTGCGACAGCTGGAATCCGGCATGGTCGCCGGACTGCCCGATGCCGACCCGCCCCGAGCCGGTGACGACCTGCCGGGAGACGAAGAAGGGCGTCAGGCCGACGATGATCTGATTGAACGGCGTATCGCGGTTCATCAGATAGTTCTCGTGGGTGCCGTAGGAGGCGCCCTTACCGTCGACGTTGTTCTTGTACAGCTGCATGCGCGGCGCACCCGGCACGCTGGAGGCATAGCGGGCGGCGGCCTCCATGACCCGCTCACCGGCCTTGTCCCAGATCACCGCGTCCAGCGGATCCACGACCTCGGGAGCCGAATATTCGGGGTGGGCGTGGTCGACGTAGAGGCGGGCGCCGTTGGTGAGGATCATGTTCGCCGCGCCGACCTCGTCGGCGTCGATCACCGGCGCCGGCCCGTTGAGCCGGCCCAGGTCGAAGCCGCGGGCATCGCGCAGCGGCGATTCCACCTCGTAGTCCCAGCGCGTGCGCTTGGCCCGGGGTACGCCCTCGGCCGCCGCGTAGGCCAGCACCGCCTGGGTGGACGTGAGAATCGGGTTCGCCGAGGGTTCCGTCGGTGTCGAGATGCCGTACTCGACCTCGATTCCGATGATGCGCTGCATGGGTCGAGCCTAGGCGACGCGCGGGATCCCCGGGGCCGCCCGGGTGCGGTGGCCCGTCACCGCAGCGCTGCGCGCCCCGAAATCAGTTGACCGCCAGCGGGTCCGAGGCCGCGGCATCGGACCGGGCGACCAGGTCGGCGACGGTGGCGTCGCGATCCAGCGGAACCCCCAGACTGCGTGCATTGCTCTCCAGCAGACCGAGCACCGATTCGGTCACGATCGCCTCGATCTGCTCCGATCCCAGCGCCGAAGCGGTGTCTGCGCGCCAGCTGTTGACCACGCCGTCGACGAAGCCGACGATGCCGAAGGCCATCGGCCGGGCCCGCACGGGATCGATCCCGACGCGCGCGGCGGCGGTGGCGAACAGATCCGCGAGCCGGGCGCCGATGCGGTCGCGGGCCCCGGCCAGCGCGAGCGACGAATCTCCTTGCGGGGCACTCGCCGCGAGGAACCGGTGCAGCTGCGGATGCGATGCCACCCATCCGACGTAGGTGCCGACCGCCCCGCGCACCGCGTCCTTGACCGTGCCGTCCGCCCGCAGTGTCGGAAGCAGTTGTTCGAGTAGCGATTCCAGGATCCGGCCGCGAATCTGCTCGTCCAGATCGGTCCGCCCGTCGAAGTGGCGGTACACGACCGGACGCGGCAGGCCCAGCCGGTCGGCGATCTGCTGGACCGACACCTCGGCGCCGTTCTCCTCGATCACCGCGACCGCGGCCTCGATCACCTCGGCACGCCGTCGCTGTTTGTGCCCGTTCCAGCGGGTACTGCGACCGTCCACACCGGTCGCGGCGGACCGTTCCGCACGCCGCGGGGGCCGCTGTCCACCGGTTTCACTCACATGTCAACGATACTCATGCGGTATTGACCGATACATGCCGTCTCACTAACCTTGGTGTTACAGCCTGTCTCGGTAATTCGATTCGTTTGGAGCGCAGTCATGGGCAACGACGCCACCCTGCTCCCGCGGGATACCTTCGCGCAGCGCCTGCTGCTCGGTTCGGTCCGCAAGTCCTACGACCCGGTGGTCGATCTGGACTGGGACGCGCCACTGGATCCGGACAAGTTCTTCCTGCCGCCGGAGGTGATCTCGCTCTACGGCACCACACTGTGGGACGCGATGTCCCTCGAGCAGCGGCGCGAACTGTCGCGGCAGGAGCTCGCGAACATCCTCTCGGTGGGGATCTGGTTCGAGAACATCCTGAACCGGCTGCTGTTGCGGGAGTTGATGAACAGCGACCCCACCTCGCACCGCTCGCACTACACGCTGACCGAGATGGGCGACGAATGCCGGCACATGACCATGTTCGGCAAGTTGATCGACCGCATCGATGCCCGGCCCTATTGGCCCAAAGCTCCTGCCCGAATGGCGATCTCGTCGCTGCAGCTGGTGCTGCACGGCCCGATGGTGTGGGTGGGAGCGCTGGTCGGTGAGGAGATCTTCGACGCGCTGCAACGCCGCACCATCGACGATCCGCAGTTGCAGCCGGTGGTGGCGCGCACGTTCCGCGTCCACGTCACCGAGGAGGCGCGTCACATCGGCTTCGCCCGCGACGCACTCGCACGTCGCGTGCCGGCGACGTCGCGGGCGGAACGCGCCTATGTGCGCCTGTGTGTCGCCGTGGCCGCACCGCTGTTCGTCCGGCTGATCACCAACCGGCACATGTACATTCGGGCCGGCTTGGACGGGCGGGCGGCCACGCGGGCCGCGCTGGCCAATCCGCACGCGCATCGCATGCTCGCGGCCGGAGCCGCCGACCTCGGCGCATTCCTGGACGAGAACGGCCTGCTCGGCCCGATCGGCAAGCGGCTCTGGCGGCGGCGGGGGTTGCTCGGATGAGGCCGGTCCGGCACAGCCCGGGTGGCGTGGCCGTCGTCGCTGCCCGGCCGTCGGCCCCGATCGTCGCGGCGACGCTGCGGCGCAACGGAATCCGCGATCTCACCGTCCTCGGCTCGGCCTCGCGCACGGCCGATCGGCCGCCGCCCGCGGTGCACACCATGGAATTCGACGGCGCACACGACCTCTGGCGGCTGCGTTCCGACGACGGCACGACCACGGCCGCGGTAGTGATCCTCGCCGATGCCGACCTCGACCCGCGCCGCATCGCCGGAGTCGGCGCCGACCTGCATACGCTGCTGGCCGATAGCCCGGTGGCCCATCTCGGCACGACGATGCACGAGATGCCCAATCTGTTCTGGACGCACTCCCCTGCCGGCGCGAACTGGCCGCACTATCCGGTGCAGGCCCGCGCCGAATACGCCGCGCGCTGCATCGCGGCGATGCGGCGGGCCGGTTGTAGCCGCATCCAGCTGCGACGTGCTGTGCAGCACGAGTCGGCTCGCCGCTGGGCGGCAGATCCCCGCCCCGGCCGGCGGCTGCCGCGACCGGATTCCGATCACTTCGACACGACCGTCGCCGCCGAGCGGGCGCCCGCCTACGAGTACGCCGGTCCGGCGGTACTCGACGCGCCGGGCACCGAACTCGCGGTGACGGTCGCGCTGAACGGGCATCCGGACCCGATCGACGGCCACTACCACTGGTACGGCCGTCTCAGCGCCGCGGAGGCGGACCGCCTGCCCGATCCGGGGCGCGGTGCGGTATCGCTGCGGATTCCGGGCGGCGAGCCCGCCCCGGGCCGGCTGCAGGAGCGCGACCCGTGGGGAAATCTGCGGATCGCCGGAATCGGACGGCCCCCGTTTCCCCTGGCGGACAACGGCATTCACTGAGAACGGGCGGTCAGCCCGGGATCCTGTCCAGGAATCCGTGCACGCGGGCGATGCGATCACCGTCGAGAACGACCACATCGAAGCCCACGATCAGCGGTTCGGCGCCGTGAGTGCCCAGCGTCCACGTGAATCGCAGCTGGTCGTGGTGTCCGTCGACCGGTCCGAGACCGAATCGCATACCGGCGAACTGTTCCCGGACGCCGGCGATCATCTCGTCGATCGCGGCGACTCCTTCGACGGCCGCGAGCGGATCGGTGTAGGTGGCATCCGGCCGGTACAGCTCGTCGAGCAGTTTGCGCCGGGCCGGGGCGTCGGCTTCGTTCCAGGTGTCGATGTAGCGCTGGGCGACGGTGTCGTAGGTGCTGGTGGTGGTGGTTTCGTTTTCGCTCATAGGACGAGCATGTCGCAGTGCGCGCGCCCGGTCGATTACCCGTCGGGTAATGCCGGGCCACACCGAAGTGGTTGCCGCGCAGCCGGTCTGGACCTCCGGCCGCGCGGCGCGGGAGGGATTACAGCACCGATTTCAGCGATTGCTCGTCGCGCGCGACGACGGCCCGGCCGTCGGGGGTGACCACGATCGGTCGCTGGATCAGCTTCGGATTGCTCGCCAGCGTCTCGATCCACTGCTCGCGATCGGCCTCCGTCCGCGACCAGCCCGCCATACCGAGTTCTTTGGCCTCCGGTTCACCGGTGCGGGTGATGTCCCAGGGCTCCAGGCCGAGCTGGGCCAGAACCTCGCGCAGGTCCGCCACGGTCGGCGGATCGTCGAGATACTGCCGCTCGATGTAGTCCACCCCGGCCTCGTCCAGCGCGGCTTTGGCCGCGCGGCTCTTGGAACAGCGAGGGTTGTGCCAGATCTGCGTGTGCCCGGAAGTCATAGCCGAAACCCTAGCGCGCCGGCCTGATCGCGACTGAGTGCATGACCGCGGAGCCGGCCCTCGGGCTGCGGGAGCGCAAAAAGCTCGATACGCGGCGCGCGCTCAGCGATGCCGCACTCGAGCTGATGTTCGAACGCGGCCTGGACCAGGTGCTGCGCGAGGACATCGCCGCCCGCGCGGGGGTCTCGGTGCGGACGTTCACCAACTACTTCGCCAACAAATACGAGGCACTGGCGTACCGGCAGATCGACCGGATTTGCCGAGGGATCGAACTGTTGCGGGCACGGCCGGCCGGTGAGCCGCTGTGGGCCGCGATCACCGAGGCGATGCTGGAACCGTTGCGGGTCGACGGCCTCGATGCCGATCCGCCGCCGCGCGACCGGCTGGCCGCGGTTCGCAAGCTCGTCGCCAGCCCCGAGGTGCAGGCAGCACTGACCCGCACCACCACCGACGCCTTCAGAGGTACTGATTTCCGGTGCCGGACCGAACGGACTGATGCTGGCCTGTGAACTCGCACTGGGCGGCGTCACGGCGACCGTCCTGGAAGAGCTGCCGCACCCAGCACCGAACCCAAGGCCAATGGCCTCGTCGGGCAGGTGGTGCGGCTGATGGATATGCGCGGCTTGCACCGCCCCGCCGCAGGTGACGATGCTCCGGCGATCCGCCACCGCTTCCGCGCTACTCGTTCAGCGGGCTGCCGCTGGACCTGGCGGAATTCGCGGACAACCCGTTGTACGCCCTGCCGATTCCGCAACCGCGGCTGGTGGCGCTGCTCGTCGCCCGCGCGCAGGAGCTGGGTGTCGCGGTCCGCTGGGGACACCGCCTGCGCGATCTCGAAGCCCACCGCGACCAGGTAATCGCGGCCGTCGACGGTCCCGACGGGGACTATGCTGCACACCGCACGGCCGCTGCTGATCGACGGGACGGGCGTAGCGGCCGCCGTAGCGGAGGAATGGCGGGACCGTATCGAAATCGTTTCCGGCGCAATCACGCTCACGGAATCGAACCGGTCCGTCGACACCGCGTCCGGACCCGACATCGCGAGCACGCCGGCGGCGACGCTGCTGCGCCCCGGCGGGTATGTCGCATGGGCCGCCGACGACGCGAGTGCCGACGGTCTGCATCGGGCGCTCACACGGTGGTTCGGCGCAGCACCGGTGCTGTCGCACGCGCAGTGAGGTGGCGCACCGAAATCACAGGTGCATCCACTCCGGCCACATCCGCGACCACGGCTGCGTCGGGCCGGTGCAGTCGAAGATCGTGACATCGCGGGTGTTGCCGACAAATCCGAGCCGGGTGTCGACCTTGCCGACCGGGGTGAGTGAGGTGCACCGGCCGCGCAGGTCCGCCTCCTCGCCACCGACGATCAACGCCGTCTCGGCACTGTCGGGCGGGGCGCCGAAGTAGCCGAAGCCGCGACTGGGACTGTAGATCGGCGGCAGCTCGGCGCGGCCGAGGTGGTCGAGGGCGCTCGCCTGCCAGTAGGTGTCGGTGACGACGACAGCGCGGTCCCGGCGCGCGGGTGGGAGCCCGCGATAGGCCGTTGTGACCGCCGCGGTGAGTTCCGGCCAGCCGAATTGCCCGTAGGTGCCGATCGCTATCGCCGCCGAGACATCGTCTCGGGGTGGCTCGACCGCCGCGGCCTGACGCCACGGCAGCGAGCTCACGATCGTGGCCACCGCCGCAATCGTCACGACCGCGGTCGCGACACCGGCGATCCGGCGGCCGACCGCCGCCCGCGCTCGCATCCAGTGCACCACCGCGACGGCGCCCGCCGCGAGCACCACCCCGTACATCCCGGCCGGGTAGTACACCCGGCCGCCGGTGACGAGGAAGACGAGGTCGACCAGAATCAGGGTGGCGCCGAGAAAACGATACGGCCGCAACGGTTTCCAGCGCAGCAGCGCCCACAGCCCGCCCAGCAGCACCGGGACCCCGAGAACGCCGGCCAGGATCAGCGAGATCGGCACGAACAGCAGCCGGCCGCCGAGGATCGCCTGTTCGGATGCGATCTCCGCGCCCATCGCCAGTTGCGGCCAGCCGTGACTTACCTGCCAGATCACCTGCGGCACCGCAGACAGCACGGTGACTCCGGCACCTGCCCACAGCAGCGGCCGGCGCAGCAACTCGCGGGGACCGAAGATCGCACAGCTCACGGCCAGTGCGATCCAGAAGAAGGGAATCAGCCATTTCACCTGCAGGTCCACCGCCGTCACGAGACCGGCGATCAGCAGCAGGCCGTCGCGGCGGGTCCGCACCCACCGCACCACCAGCCAGGTGATCAGCACCCACAGTGCGGTATCGACGGTGTTGGTGGTCAGCATCGACCCCTGCAGCAGCAGAAACGGCGAGCACGCGTAGGCGAGGGCGGCCAGTGCCTGCGCGGTGCGCCCGCCACCGAACTCGCGAGTGATCATGGCGCACAACGCGACCGCTCCGACCGTGATCAGCACCGCGGGCAGCCGCAACGCCGGATAGGAGCCGGGAACGAGCGTGTCCATCGTCCGGGCCAGCAGCGGCAGCATCGGGCCCTGATCGGCGTAACCCCAGCTCAACCGGCGACCGGCGGCGAGGAAGTAGAGTTCGTCGCCGAAATATCCGTACCTCGAAGCCGCGAACAGCAGCGCCGCCGCGCCGAGGGCGGCGATCGGCGCGACCACCGGCCACGCGAACGGGGGAATCGCGGCCGAATCGGTCGCACCGCGCGCGTCGGTGTCGGACTCGCACACATCGGTCACCGGCACACTCCTGTAGCGGATTTCGTGGGGACGTCTGCGAACGTATCGGTTTCCGGCCGCGGCGGAGTCGCCCCGCAGACCGATCCGCGGTCAGCCTCGAGAGGTATGCCGACCCATCCCCACGGCGGATCAGGGCTGCCAGGAACGGAATTCGATCAATTGGCCGGGACGGGCCTGGCCGAGCAGATCGACATCGGCGTCGATCACGGTGCCCACCACGGGATAGCCGCCGGTGATCGGCCGGTCGGCCAGCAGCACCACCGGGCGACCCGCGGGTGGCACTTGAATCGCACCCAAAGCCATTCCCTCGGTGGGCAATTCGGCATCGTTCGCCCGCCGCAGCGGTGGGGCGTCACCGTGGCGGTCCAGGCGCACACCGATCCGGTCGGTGTCGGTGGAGACCGCCCAGGCGCCGGTGAACAGATCGGCGGGATTGTGGAACCAGTCCGCGCGCGGCCCGAGCCCCACGCGCACCCGCAGCGTCCCCTGGGTGAGCGGCGCGACGGGAGCCATCTCGACCGTCGGCCAGCCGCGCGGCGGGGCGCCGACCGGCAAGGTGTCGCCCCGGCGCAACGGTTCCGGACCCAATCCCGCCATGGTGTCGCGGCTGCGCGATCCGAGAACCGGCTCCACCGCGATCCCGCCGCGCACCGCCAGATAGCAGCGCAGGCCCGCCTCGGCCATGCCGATCCGCACCCGCTGCCCGGCCGCGACGAACAGCACCGAAGCCGGAGGTTCGGGCCGGACGCCGACGTTGATCGGCACCGGCGCTCCGGTGATGCTCACCACCGCCGGGGCGTCGAATTCCACGCTCAGCCCGCCCAGCACGCATTCGATGGCCGCCGCCGATTCGGCATTGCCCACCAGGCGGTTCGCCAGCCGCAGCGCCCGCCGGTCCACGGCCCCGGAGACCCCGACCCCGGCATGGAACCAGCCGGGCCGGCCGAGATCCTGCACGGTGCTCAGCGCGCCCGGTTCGAGCACCCGCATCCGCGCCGCCGAGGATCTCACCGATCCACCGCCTCGAACCGGACCCGGGTACCCGCGCGCAACAGCGCCGGTTCGGGCCGCGCCACATCCCACAGGACCACGTCGCTACGGCCGATGATCTGCCAGCCGCCCGGCGAACTGCGCGGATAGACGGCGCTGTATCCACCCGCCAGGGCGACCGACCCCGCCGGAACGACGGTCCGGGCCTGCGAGCGCCGCGGCACCGACAGTCCGGCGTCGGGCGCGTGCAGATAGCCGAAGCCGGGCGCGAAACCGATGAACGCGCACCGCCACTGGGCATCGGTGTGCCGTTCGACCAGTTGCCCGGGTGTGATGCCGAGAAGTTCGGCGGCATCGGCGAGGTCGGGCCCGTCGTAGCGCACCGGAACGGTGACCACATCCGCCGCGGCCGCACTGTCGGAATCGGCGTCCGATGCGAGATCCAGTGCGCGCACGCGTGATTCGATCGCCGCGGGGTCGATGCCGGGACACAGTGTGAGCAGGACGGTCCGGGCGGCGGGCAGGAGGTCGGCCACGCCGTCGATCGGCGCCCGCCGCAGGTGGTCGAGCAGCAGCGGCAGCTGGGCGGCGTCGGCCGGTTCGAGCAGCAGCGCGCGGTCTCCCGCGGGCCGCACGGTCACCGCGCTCATGTGAAACTCCGCAGTTCGACGCCCTTGTCCAGCAGCGACTGCCGGATCGAGCGCGCCATCCGGACGGCATCGGGCGAATCGCCGTGGACGCAGAGGCTGCGCACCTCGACCCGCACCTGCTCACCGGCCACCGTGTGCGCGTGCCCGTCCACGGCGATCGACACCGCCTGCCCGAGCGCCGCCTCCGCGGCCAGCACCGCACCGGCTCGCCCGCGCGGCACCAGCCTGCCCTCGGGCGTATAGGCCCGGTCGGCGAAACCTTCCGCGTGGAACGGGATTCCGGCCGCCTCCGCCGCGCGTGCCAGTTCGGAATCGGCGGGGCCGAGCAGGCTCAACTCCTCGAAGGCGAGCAGCGCCGCGACCACCGCCTCGGCCGCCGCCGGATCGGATGCCGCCGAGTGATACAGCGCGCCATGGGGTTTCACATAGCGCACCCGGTCACCGGCCGCCCGGGCGAAGCCGTCGAGCGCGCCGATCTGATAGATGGATTCCGCGGTCAGCTCGGCCGGGGACACCATCATCTCGCGGCGGCCGAATCCGGCCAGGTCGCGATAGGAGATGTGCGCGCCGATCCGCACCCCGTGCGCGACCGCGAGATCACACGTGCGCCGCATGATCACCGGATCCCCGCCATGGAAGCCGCAGGCGATATTGGCGCTGGTCACGACGTCGAGCAGCGCCGCGTCGTCGCTCATCGTGTACGCACCGAACCCCTCCCCGAGATCGCTGTTCAGATCGATCACCACGGAGTATCACCTCGCCTCGCCGTTGTCCTACCACCATCGTCCGCGCCCGTCGCCGATCCGCCACCGTGGGCGCATTCTCCCGCACTCACCGCCTAGGCTGGCGGGAATGGGTGAGGTGATCGCCGTCTACGACGGCCGCGGCAACGAGACCGGCAGTGCCGAACGCGCCGAGGTGTATGCCGAAGGATTGTGGCATGCCAGTGCCGGCGTGCTGGTGCGATCGCTCGACGGGCGGCGCATCTACGTCCATCGGCGTACCGATACGAAGATGGTGTTCGCCGGAATGCACGACTGCCTGGCCGGCGGTGTGCTGGCCCCCGGCGAGGATCCCGCCGCCGCGGCGGCGCGCGAGCTGGGCGAGGAGTTGGGAATCGTTGCCGCGCCGGACGAACCGCGGGCGCTGGCCCGGGTGTCCTGGGACGGCAGCTGGGCGGGCCGCCCGATGCGGTGCCACCTGTTCGCCTACGAGATTCGCTCCGACGGGCCGATCACCGTCCAGGCCGAGGAGATCGCCGCGGGCTGGTGGTGGACCGACACGCAGTTGTGGGAGCACCTGAGCGATCCCGGCTGGCCGTTCGTCCCCGACACCCGGGTCCTGATCGACGAACTGCTGCATCCGCGCAATCGGACCTAGCCGGACGAGGTGACCGCGCCGGCCCAGGCCGCGAACGCGCCGGGGTTGCGGGTCTGCAGCAGCACCCGGCCCGGACCGGTGAAGTCGAACACCAGACCTTCGCCGGAAGTGATCGACTGCAGCGAACGACCCGAAACCGCCCGGCGGATACCGAATTTCAACGCCAGGTCGTAAGCCACCACATGGCCGCAGTCGATGGTCACCGACTCCCCCGGCTGCAGATCGATCACGTCGATCGCGCCGAAGACGCCGAGCACGACCTCGCCCTGCCCCTGGGCACGCAGGCCGAATCCGCCCTCACCGCCGAACATGTTCGCGAAACCGCCCCATTTCGCTTCCACTTGCACGCCATGGGAATTGGCGATCCAGCCGCCGCGGCTGATGAAGTACGGGCGATCGGGCGCGATCGGCAGCGCCAGCATGTCCCCGGGCAGCGCCGGCGCCACATCGACCCAGCCGCCCTGGGGCGGCGCGGTGAACGTGGACACGAAGAACGACTCACCGGCCAGCACGGAACGCTTCAGCCCCGCCAGAAATCCGCCCTCGGCCTTCGCGGCCAGGCTCACCCCGGCCGAATGAGCCACCATCGCACCGGTTTCCGCACGCAGCGGCTCCCCGCCGGCGAGAAAACACCGTGCCACCGTGGACGACGGATTATGCCGCAACACCACCTGCATGGCCGCGACGTTAGCAGCGCCGGGGCCGGGATGTCCCATTCACCCGCACCCGGCGGTCGGGCATGCGATGATGCCGGGCGACCGAACCCATCACGAGACGAATCTCGGAGGCCCGCCCCGGTGCATATCGATGTCCCACACTCGCAGTCCGATCTCGACCACTCCGCCCGACGCGACCGCAGATCGCGCAGATTGCCGGTGCGCAGCGGCCTGGCGGCGGCGGGTGCGGCGATCGCACTGCTGGCCGGCGGCACCCCTGCCGTGGCTGCCCCGCTGCCACTGCACACCCAGGCACCCGGCTGCATGACCCCCGGCGACGCCCAGCCCAACGGCAAGCAGTGGCCGGCCGAACCCGCGGTGACCATCGACCCCAACGCCGGATACACGGCGACGCTGGAAACCAACTGCGGAACGATCACCGTCGCCCTCGACGCCGCGCGGGCCACGCATACGGTCAACTCGTTCGCCTTCCTCGCCGGCGAGCAGTACTTCGACCACACCCGCTGCCACCGCCTGACCACCGAGGGCATCTTCGTGCTGCAGTGCGGTGACCCGACCGGAACCGGCACCGGCGGTCCCGGCTACCGGTTCGGCGACGAGAACCTGGCCGGGGCGACCTACCCGGCGGGAACGGTCGCCATGGCCAACTCCGGACCGAACACCAACGGAAGCCAGTTCTTCCTGGTCTACTCCGACAGCAAACTGCCGCCCAGCTACACCCCCTTCGGCCGGATCACCGGCGGTATGGACGTGTTGCAGAACATCGCCGCGGGTGGCGTGAAGGACGGATCCGGCGACGGCGCACCGGCCACCGATATTGTGCTCGACTCGGTGGCCACTGCCCGGCGCTGACACCGGATACGGCGAAGGCCGCGCTCGCGATGCGAGCGCGGCCTTCGTGTGTGTGCGGTACTCCTAGAGGTACTGACCCGTATTGGATTCGGTATCGATCGCCCGGCTCGCCGAAGCGTTCTTACCGGTAACCAGCGTCCGGATGTAGACGATCCGTTCGCCCTTCTTACCCGAAATACGTGCCCAGTCATCCGGATTGGTGGTGTTGGGCAGGTCCTCGTTCTCGGAGAACTCGTCGACTATCGAATCGAACAGGTGCTGGATGCGCAGACCGGGATTGCCGGTCTCGAGCACCGATTTGATCGCGTACTTCTTGGAACGGTCCACGATGTTCTGGATCATGGCGCCGGAGTTGAAGTCCTTGAAGTACAGGACCTCCTTGTCACCGTTGGCGTAGGTGACCTCGAGGAAGCGGTTGTCCTCGCTCTCGGCGTACATCCGGTCCACGACCCGCTCGATCATCGCCTTGACGCACTTGGAGCGATCGCCGGCGAATTCGGCGATGTCGTCGGCGTGCAGCGGCAGTTCCTCGGTGAGGTACTTGGAGAAGATGTCCTGTGCCGCTTCGGCATCCGGACGCTCGATCTTGATCTTGACGTCCAGACGGCCGGGCCGCAGGATCGCGGGGTCGATCATGTCCTCGCGGTTGGACGCGCCGATCACGATGACGTTCTCCAGGCCCTCCACGCCGTCGATCTCCGACAGCAGCTGCGGCACGACCGTGGTCTCCACATCCGAGGACACACCCGAACCACGAGTGCGGAAGATCGAGTCCATCTCGTCGAAGAATACGATCACCGGGGTGCCTTCGGAGGCCTTCTCACGAGCCCGCTGGAAGATGATCCGGATGTGGCGCTCGGTCTCGCCCACGAACTTGTTCAGCAGCTCGGGACCCTTGATGTTGAGGAAGAAGGACTTGGCCTCCTTGGCGTCCTCACCGCGCGCCTCGGCGATCTTCTTCGCCAGCGAGTTGGCGACCGCCTTGGCGATCAGCGTCTTACCACAGCCCGGCGGACCGTAGAGCAGCACACCCTTGGGCGGGCGCAGCGCGTATTCGCGGAACAGATCCTTGTGCAGGAACGGCAGCTCCACCGCGTCGCGGATCTGCTCGATCTGGCGGCCCAGGCCACCGATGTCCTCGTAACCGACATCGGGCACCTCTTCGAGCACCAGATCCTCGACCTCGGCCTTGGGAATGCGCTCGAACGCGAATCCGGCCTTGGTGTCGACCAGCAGCGAGTCACCCGGCCGCAGCCGCCGCACGGGCGCGTTGGGATCTTCGACGTCGTCCGCGTCGACCAGCGCCGACAGCGGGCCCGACAGCCAGACCACGCGTTCCTCGTCGGCGTGGCCCACGACCAGGGCGCGGCGGCCGTCGTCGAGGACCTCGCGCAGGGTGCCGATCTCACCGGTCCGGTCGAAGGTGCCGGCCTCGACCACCGTGAGCGCCTCGTTCAGACGCACGGTCTGTCCGTAGTGCAACTCGGAGGTGTCGATGTTCGGCGAGCACGTCAGGCGCATCTTGCGTCCGGAAGTGAACACGTCGACCGTCTGGTCCTCGTACACACCGATCAGCACGCCGTAGCCGCTGGGCGGCTGGCCCAGCCGGTCGACCTCCTCACGCAGCGCCACCAACTGCTGACGGGCCTCCTTGAGGGTGTCCATCAGTTTGGTGTTGCGAATCGTCAGCGAATCGATACGAGCTTCCAATTCCCTTGAACGATCCGGCGAGTCGGCGAGTTGCCTACGGAGTGCAGCCGCCTCGGCGCGTACCACCTCGAGTTCTCTCCAGGCCGCCGAATCCGAATTCTCGATGGGGCTCATGATGCTGCTCCTCCCAGTCCCGGTCTATCAACGCTACCGGGCGCGAACCGTTCTCGCTTTCCGACATGGTTTCGTCGTGATCACATCTCAGCTGCGGTACCAGCCCGGGCAACCATGTTAGCCTGCCCTAACCTGCATTCGGCGAGCGATTTCGCCGGACCGAACCGAAAGGTCTAGTCGATGCTCCTTCCTACCCGCCACAGCGCTACTCCCTTCGGTGGCAGTACCCGCACCGGGAGCAACGCCACGCGGACCGCCGGTGTTTCCGGTGTGCGTCGCTCCTGGATGCATCTTGCCGGGTTCCGCCTTGCCACGGCTACCGCCTTTACCGCGCTGGCCGTTACCGCTATGACAGCATGCGGGTCCGACAATTCCCAGGACTCCACGCCGACGGGCACCACGACGGCCACCTCGGCGGCGGCCGCCGCCACGAGCGCCGCCGCCGCGCCCGCCCCCACGGCGGAGGAACTGCAGGCCACCCTCAACGGCTTCGTGGATCCGGCCAAGCCGACCGCCGAGAAGGAGAAGCTGGTGGCTGGAGGGGATAAACGAGCCGCCAACATCGACACCATGACCAAGGGCCTGGCCAACTACGGCACCATCACCTTCACCGTCGCCGACATCAAGACCGAGGGCGATCAGGCCACCGGCCAGGTCACCATCACCTCACCGCACGGCCCGGCCGGCCCGATGCCGATGACCTGGCAGCACTCGGCGGCCGGCTGGCAGCTGTCCGACGCCTCCGCCTGCCAGATCCTGGCCATGGGTATGGCGCCCTGCCAGCCCTGAGCGCCGCACAGCCCGAGAGAGGAAGGCCTCACCCGCTCGCTCAGCCCTTGGAGGGCCGCCGCTGCGGCTTGGGCGCCACCACACCGTCGGCGAGGCGCCGGGCGCTCACCAGGAAGGCCGTATGCCCCTGCATGCGATGCTCGGGACGCACCGCCAGGCCGACCACATGCCACGGCCGCACCAGCGACTCCCAGGACCGCGGCTCGGTCCAGCACTGTTGCTGACGCAGCGCCTCCACGATTTCCGACAGCTGCGTGACGGTGGCGACGTAGACGATCAGGACCCCGCCGGGGATCAGCGCGCGCGAGACCGCGGGGAGCGCGTCCCACGGTTTGAGCATGTCCAGCACCACCCGGTCGACCTGCTCACCGTCGTAGTCGGCGACGTCGCCCAGGGTCAGCGTCCAGTTGTCCGGGCGTTCGCCGAAGAATCGCTCGACATTGCGGACGGCGTGCTCGGCATGGTCCTCGCGGATCTCGTAGGAGCGCACACTGCCGTTCGGCCCGACCGCGCGCAGCAGCGAACAGGTCAGCGCGCCCGATCCGGCGCCGGCCTCGAGCACCCGCGCACCGGGGAACACATCACCCTCGTGCACGATCTGAGCGGCGTCCTTGGGATAGATCACCGCCGCACCGCGCGGCATCGAGAGCACGTAGTCGACCAGCAGCGGCCGCAGCGCGAGATACGGTGTGCCGTTGGCGGATTGGACCACAGAGCCCTCGTCGGCGCCGATCAGCTCGTCGTGGCGGATCGGTCCCTTGTGGGTGTGGAACTCCTTGCCCGGCTCCAGGACGACGGTGTGTTGCCTGCCCTTGGCATCGGTCAGCTGCACCCGGTCCCCCGTGGTGAATGGGCCGGTCCGTCTGGCCGTCATGAATCTCCGTTCTCCTGCGCGTCATTTCCGGCGGCGGTATCGCGCCGCGGAATGTGTCGGTACCCGCCGATAGCCTGCCAGGTATGTCCGCACCACCGACGGCGACCCCGCCCGAATTACCGGCCGTTTCCCGCGGGCCGGCGTTGTCGCCCTCGCGGGCAATCGATTTCAAACAATGTCCGCTCAAATACCGATTACGCGCGATCGACCGCATTCCGGAAACACCCGGACGCGACGCCGTACGCGGAACGGTGGTGCACGCGGTGCTGGAATCGCTGTACGGGCTACCCAGTGGTGAACGCGTTCCGGAGCGGGCCGCGGCGCTGGTGAAACCGGCCTGGCAGCGTTTGCTGGCAGATCGCCCCGAGATCGAGGTGGTGCTCGAACAGGGCGGTCTCCCACCGTTTCTCGACGAGGTGAGCCGCCTGGTCCGCGACTACTATCACCTCGAGAACCCCACCGGATTCGACCCGGAATCCTGTGAATCGCTGGTGGAGGTCCGGCTGGCGGACGGCTCGCCGCTGCGCGGATATGTCGACCGCATCGATATCGCGCCGGACGGCCGGTTGCGGGTCGTCGACTACAAGACCGGGCGCGTTCCCGCACCGGATGCCGAGCAGAAGGCGCTGTTCCAGCTGAAGTTCTACGCGCTGATCATGTACCGCACCCGGGGCGTGGCCCCGGCCCAGCTGCGGCTGCTGTATCTGCGCGACGGGCAGATCCTGACCTATGCGCCGGACGCGGACGAACTCGTCCGGTTCGAGCGCATCGTGTCGGCGCTGTGGGCGGCGATCACCACCGCCGGCCGCGAGGGAGATTTCCCGCCGCGGCCGGGGTGGGGCTGCAAATTCTGCGAGTACCGCCCGCTGTGCCCGGCCTACGGCGGTACCCCACCGCCGTATCCGGGCTGGCCGGACGACGCTGCCGCGACGGTGCCGCATCCATGACCGCGGGCGCCGTCGAGCGAGGTCAGAAGGCGCGGCAGGAACGAATATCGGTAGCCAGAATCGCCTTGGCGCCGAGTTCGGCGAGCTGATCCATCACGTCGTTGCCCTGATTACGCGGCACCAGCGCGCGCACGGCGACCCAGTCGGGATCGGTCAGCGGCGAGACGGTCGGCGACTCCAGACCAGGCGTGATCGCGGCGGCCCGGTCGAGCAGATCCTTGGGGCAGTCGTAATCGAGCATCAGGTACTGCTGGGCGAAGACCACACCCTGCACCCGCGCGATGAGCTGGTTGCGGGCCTTGTCGCTGTGGTCGGAGCCGGCGGCCTCGATCAGCACGGCCTCCGAATCACACAGCGAATCGCCGAAGGCGACCAGATCGTGCTGACGCAGGGTGCGCCCGGAGCCGACCACGTCCGCGATAGCGTCGGCGACCCCGAGCTGGATGGAGATCTCCACCGCGCCGTCGAGGCGGATCACCTCGGCCTCGATCCCCCGGCGCTGCAGATCCCGCAGCACCAGATTCGGGTAGCTGGTGGCGATCCGCTTGTCGTAGAGGTCTTCGACCTTCCATTCCCGTCCGGCGGGGGCTGCGTAGCGGAAGGTGGAGCGGCCGAAACCCAGGCCGAGGCGTTCCTGCACCGGGGCGCCGGAATCCAGGGCCAGATCGCGGCCGGTGATGCCGAGGTCGAGGCGTCCCGACCCGACGTAGATGGCGATGTCCTTCGGGCGGAGGAAGAAGAATTCGACCTGGTTGGCGTTGTCGATCACCGACAGGTCGCGCGAATCGCTGCGCTTGCGGTAACCGGCCTCGGTGAGAATTTCCACGGCCGATTCGGAGAGAGCGCCTTTGTTGGGGACTGCGACGCGAAGCATGGGGTGTCCTTTCGGGACGGGTGGCGGACAAAGGTGTCAGGGAGCGGTCGAACCGTTTCGCCCGGTAGCCGTGGCGGCCCGGGTCTCACCCGTCACAGATGTCGGTACACGTCCTCGAGCCGCAGACCGCGGCCCACCATCAGCACCTGCACCCAGTACAGGAGCTGGGAGATCTCTTCGGCCAGCTGTTCGTCGGTCTCGTGTTCGGCGGCGATCCACACCTCACCGGCCTCTTCGATCACCTTCTTGCCCTGCGCGTGGACCCCGGCGTCCAATGCCGCCACGGTTGCGGAACCTTCCGGACGGTTGGCCGCACGATCCTGCAGCTCGGCGAACAGGGTTTCGAAAGTCTTCACGGGACGCCATTCTTTCAGACGACCGCATATGTCCCGCAATCGGTTATCGGCGGGGGCGCCGCGGTTGCCGCCGGTGTGCGCGCGATCACCGTCCGGCACCCGGCGGCGGTGCTGCCGGCGCCTCGAGCGGGCGGTCGACGCGATAGATGTAATGCCATCCGTCGTCGATCGGGTTGTCCGGCGGCAGCTCCCCTTCCGCGACCCGGTGCAGACCGGCCTTCTCCAGCGCCCGCCAGGACGCCCGGTTCGCGGCGGCGACGGGAATGACGATGCAGTCGGCGCGCGGATAGTCGGCCCAGCTCGCCGCGACGACCGCGCGCAGCATCGCCGAACCCAGGCCGCGGCCGACCCGCCCCGGCTCGCCGATCAGGTAGTCCAGTGACACGGCCTCGCCGGGCACGTCGAGTATCGGCCGCACCTGCTCCACATACTCGGGCCAGTCCGCCCAGCGAATACGCTGCACCAGCCCGACGGGTTCGCCGTCGGCACTGACGAGCAGATCTTCGGCGGCCACCTCCCCGCGCGCGGTCGGCCCGAAATCACGTTCGACGGATGCGGCGTCGAAGTCGTGATGCCACCACCGCCGCACATGCGGTTGCGCCAGCCAATGCCCGAGCAGCGCGAAATCCGCCGGTGTCACCTGACGCCAGGCGAACCGCGGCATCACCGAGTCGACCACGGGAACGAGGCTAGCAATCCGGGTGCATGCCCACCACGGATCGAAACCGCTCCGCACGGAGCCTGCGCTCCGGTGACGGCACCTGTGGACCGAAACCCGTTGTGACCGAGACAGTCTCGCGCGACAGCAATGTGCCGCGACCATTCCCCGATACGACCGGCACCCGAGCCGCCTGTCACCCGGTTCGAGTGGCGGGCGGCTCGGGTGTAGTCCCCGATCAGGCGGAGGCGAGCAATTCCTCCAGTTCCGACACCGCGGTCCGCAGTTCGTCGGCGAACCGATACATCTGCTCCGCAACCGATTTCGGCGTCGCGAGGTAGATGTTCCAGCGATCCGGCAGCAGGACGTAGGCGATGCCGATGCACTTCTGGCTGGTGCAGCCGAAACCGAAGTATTCGATATTCGCCGAAGGCGCCGAGCTCGTACTCAGATAGTCGTCGCGGGTGATGATCCAGCCCGGGCTGTCGAAGAAGGGCATCGGCTCCGTAGCGCCCAGTTCGGCGCCTCGCCGGCGCTGCACCCACTGCAGCTCCCAGAGATGCTGTTCCGGCGCCTCGCCGCGCTGGCATTGCTTGGCGCGCTCCACATGGGCGGTCGCGGCCGCGCGGGCGGCGGCCAGCTTCGTCGCCGCATCGGCCGACGAATCGTCCATGGCGGCAACGAATTCCAGGATCTGCGGGGTCACCACGCGCATGGCCTCGGTGCGTCCGTTGCGATACTGCCGGGTCGCGATCGATTCGTAGGTGGCCCCGATCATTCCCTTGCTGCGCTGATGGGCGAGCTGATAGCTCAACTGCGCGAAGGCGTCCGGCGAGATGCCGAGCTCCTTGGCGCGGGCCGTGCCGAAGTGGTCGAACGACACCGTGGTCGTCGCGTTGTCGGCGACGAACTGCGCGAATGCCGCTGCGGCCGAGGAGATCTCACCACGCAACCGATCGTCGAGCCGGAATTCGATCGGCTCCACCGAGGGCAGCCCCTGGGGCTGCGCCCCCGACTGCGCGGCATGCTCGGCGGCCGGAGCCTCGAGCAGCCGGTCGACGAACGACAGGATGGTGGTGCCGTCGAGTCCGCAGTGTTCGACGTTGATACCGGCGCTGCCGTCGGCGAAGACGATCAGCGAGACCGCCTTGTCGAACCACCGGTTACCGCTGTCGCCGTGCAGCAGCTGGTCACTGGCCGCGCGTTGATCGGCCGGGGTCACATCGTCGAGGCAGACGCAGAACAGTGCGGTTTCGATCGCCTCCAGCGCCGCCGCGTTCACCGGATCTTCCAGCAGACGGCCCCGCACGCCGGCCCATTCGGCCCGCGCCATGGTGGTGAGATGTCCGGCCGAGGAGTCGACGGGCAGCTGATCGGGCGCCGCCTTGAGCACGGCCCGCAGACCGTCGGCGAGGTCCTCCGGGGCATGCGGCGCCCCGCCGGCGCCGATGACCTCCATCCGGAACATGGCGCCGTGGTGGAAGACCACGATGTGGCGCGCCTGCGACGGGCCCGGCCATTCATCGCTGTAGGGCACGCGCACGCTGTCCTGCGGATCGCCGGGAATCCTGGTCTCGGAGAACAGGAATTTGTTCTGCGCCATCGAAAAGTGCGCTCCGCGTTGCACGACCGGCGGGATCTCCTCCCGATCGAGCAGCAGTTTGTAGTTCACCGCGGCGGTGATCAGCGCGGCGGCGCGATCGGCCTGCTGGTCCGAGGTGGACTGCGCCAGTGGCGTGTCGTTGCGGAACAGGAAGAAGAAGTTGGCGTTGACCGCGATCCGGTCGCGACGGCCCAGATAGCGCGAGGGCCAGAACTCGTCGAGCCAGCTGCCCACACCGGGGGTGCGGTCGAACCGCTCCAGATCGGCGTGCAGGATCCGGGCCGGACCGTCGGCGCGCAGCAGATCGGCCACGGCGCGCTCGGTATCGGCGTATTCGTCCTCCGACAGCAGCGGCCGCGACCACTGCAGGAAACGCGCGCAGCTGTCGTCGAGCGTGGGCAGCGGCACGCGCGGCAGCTGATCGTCGAAGGCGAAGGTACGGTCGGTCACGGGCGGTCCTCGGGGGTCGGTGTGGATATGTAGAGTTCGGCGTGCAGCCAGCCGTCGGATTCGTAGCCGGTCGGATCTATTCCGTTGGCGGTCAGCGTATTCAATACCTGTTGCTGTTCGGCGGCGGAGGCGAAACGGCGCTGCCGGAAGGTGCCGGGACGGCGCTCGGTCCGGTACCCCAGGGCGGCGAGTTCGCGCGCGATCGGTTCGAAGGCATACATCCGCAGCACGAAGTGTGCCATCCACGGTAGCCGGGTGCCGTGCGCGCGAGCCACCCGTGTGAGGGTGCGGCCGGTGACGTAACCGACGCAGCCCGTGGAGATCACCAGATCGGCCGAGCCGATGATCTTGCGCTGTGCCTCGGTGGGATCGCCCGCCTCCAGATCGGCGTGGACGGTCTCGTGCAGCAGTCCGGTGGCCGCCGCGTAGTCCAACGCCGGCGCGGAGGCGTCCATACCGATGAAGCGGATCTGGGGCAGCCGGTCGTCGGCGACCAGGCGGGCGCGGTCGCGGGCGATACAGGTGGCGGTATCGGCATCACCGTAGTGCTCGGCCAGATCGGCCACGGTGGTCCCGAAACGCAGCAGCGCCGCGTTCACCCCGTAGGAGCACCCCAGGTCCAGGACGGTCGGCACGGTGCCGGTGCGCGCCTCGTAGTCGGCGAACAGTTCCAGGAAGGCGGGTTTGGCCAATTCCGGTATGCAGTAGTCCAATTCGGCCATCCGGCGGCAGTAGGCGCTCGGATCGGGGCGGTCGTAGATGTCGTCGAACGAAGCTTTTCCGGTGCTGTGCATCGAAACCGTCACGGGCGATCCTCCTGAGTCGAACGGGTGATCAGTCGAGAAGTCGGTCACCGCGTACGGCATTGCCCGCCGCGGCCAGATGGTCCGGAAGAACCCGCCCGAACAGCTGCCGGGTGCGTTCGACCGCGCCCACGATGCCCGGGCGGTCGCTGTAGGCGAAGATCGCGCTGTGGCGCTGCGTGGTGCCCTCCACCGGCGAGACCCGGTGCAGGGAGAAACGGCCTTGGAACAGTTGCAGATCGCCGGGGCGCAGCGTGAGCCGCCGGATGAAGGAGTCGCCCGCTCCGGTGAGCACGGCCCGCACATCGGCCGGATTCTCCGCTTCCGGCGTCCGGATGCGCGGGCAGTATTCGAAGACACCGCCCGCGTCCGGTTCCTGCGTCAGCATCGAGACCGTGAATTCGTTGGTGTCGAAATGCCACGGATGCGACATGCCGGGCGCAACCACGTTGAGACACAATCCCGCCAGCGGATCGGTGTATTCGTGCAGCTGTGGCAACCCGAAGCATTCGGCGACCAATCGCTGGAACGCCGCGCTCGTGTAGAGCACCTGGATCACCGCGGTGGGCGGAATGAGATCCCGCGCGACGAAGGCGTTTCCACGCTCGAGCACGATCGTGGCCGGATGGTCGGGAGGCAGGTCGCTGTCGAGCGGAATGTTGTACGCGTTGACCTTCTCGACCGTGTAATAGGCGTGCGGGGCGAGTTCGGCGCCCTCGTCGCGCAGCGTGGCCAGCAGATCGGGGCGCACGAATCCGGGCAGGACGGTGCAGCCGACGGCGGCGAGGTCGTCGCGCGCTCGGCGCACCACCTCGTCCCACCGGGCGCTGCCGGGTGCGTCGAGCGGATAGCGCTCGGTATCGACGACGGCAGCGAGGGCCGGACGGGCCGCCGCGTCGAACCGTTCCGAACTACCTTCTGCCCCAGCTGTTTCGCCGTCCCGGCTCGGTACACCCACGTTGCCACAACCCCCTGTCGCCGCCATGAAGATCATTGTGACCTGCCGGGCGCCAATGCACAGCAGATTCCCGGATATCATTGAGAAACCTCACAAACCCTCGAGTAACCATGTGCGCCAGCGATATTCGCCACCACAACGTCGCGCGGCGCGCCGCTGCCGGTCCGGCCGCCGCGCACGGACGGTAGGGTCGCGAGATGGCGCCACTGCGGGTGGGCACCGTGCCGACCACCTCCGACGAATTCATCGGCCGCGAACCGGAACTGGAACGGCTGGCGACCCTGCTCTCCGGGCCCGCGCGGCTGATCACGGTGATCGGCGCGGGTGGTCTGGGCAAGACGCGCCTGGTCACCGAGGCCGTGCACCGGTTGCCCCGGACCGGCGAGGGGCGCGTGCACTGGGTGCGCCTGGCCCGGCTGACGGCGGGCACCGACGCGGCCGGAGTCGCCGACGAGGTGGTCCGCGCGGTCGCCGACCACGACTTCTCCGGGCGGGCACCGTGGCCGGCGCTGATCGAAACCCTCGATGCCGGCGCCACGCCCCCGGTGCTGGTCATGGACAATTGCGAGCACGTCACCGAGGGCGCCGGTCAGGTGATCGCCGAACTGATCGAGACGGTGCCGGGCCTGACGGTACTGGCCACCAGCCGCCGCCCCATCGGCTGGATAGACGAGCAGCTCCTACCGCTCCCACCGTTGACCCAGCGCCAAGCCGTGGAGTTGTTCCGCCGGCGCGCGGCGCTGACCGGTACCGTGCTGAGCCCGGACACCGCCGAGACGGTGGCATCCATCTGCCGGCATCTGCACCACTACCCGCTGCACATCCGCCTCGCCGCGGCGCGGTTGCGGCGGCGTCCACCGGCCATGATTCTGCGCGATCTCGACGGCCGCGCGGGCGACACCCGTCTGCACTGGCCGCCCGCCACTGTGATCGGCGTGGACGCCCGGCATCGCGGTATCACCGACGTGATCGCGTGGTCGTTCGAACTGTGTGACGCGCGGGAACGGCTGCTGTTCGAGCGGATGTCGGTCTTCGCGCCCGGTTACGACGTCAATCCGGCCGACGCCGAGGACGATGCGAGTCTCGAGGCGGGAGCCGACCTCGACGCGATCGTGGCCGTGTGCGCCGAACCCGACGCCGCGGCGGAGCCGGCCGCCACCGACATCGAGGAGCTGCTGGAACGGCTGGCCGACCAATCGCTGGTCACCGTGCATGTGAGCGCCCGCGAGGTGCGCTATTCGCTGCTGGAGAGTCTGCGGCTGTTCGCCCGGGAGCGCCTGGCCGAACGGGATCCGCGCGAGCCGCGGCGGCTCGCGGACCGGCACCGCCGCTACTACCGCGACCGCATCACGAGCACCGACGACGGCGACGGCCGATTGCCACAGTGGGCGCGGGCGTCGTGGGACAACCTGCTGGTCGCCATCGATCGCAGCCTGGACTCGCCCGACGACGCGGTGGCCGGGCTGGAGATCGCGTTGGGAATGATCGCGTTGCACGTCCCCTTCTTCCGGGGTTCGTTGCGCGAATCACGGCGCCGCGCCGAGAAGACGCTGGCCGCCGCCACCTCGGCGCCCGAGCCGCTGCGGATCCGGGCGATGGCGACGATCGCCTGGATCTGCCTGTGCCAGGGCCTGCCCGACGAGGCCGAGGCGTTACTCGATCGCTGTGTGACGGCCGCGGTGTCCGACCCGGCGGCACGGGCCCGAGTGGCCGCCGATCCCACCGCCGACATTGCGCTCCCGGCGCCGGTGGCCTTCACCCTCGGCTGCCGGCTGATGCTCGTCGACCAGGATGTGCGCGCGCTGGTGCTGCTGGCGCGCGCCCGCGAAAAATTCACCGCCGCAGCGGATTACGGGCATGTGGCGATCAGCGCGCTGTTCGAGGCACTCGCCGCCGCCTTCCTCGGCACCTCCGAGCAGGCCCTCGCCGTGACCGCCCGCCACCTCGAGGCGGTGTCGGATTCGGGCGCGGACTGGGCGAAGTCGTGGGCCGAGATCGCGCGGATCATCGCCGACACCCTGCACGGCGACGCGCGGCGGGCCGCCGCGGCCGGGCGCGCCACCCTGGCGCGCCAGGTCGCGACACGCGACACCTGGGGTGTGGTGTGGTCCGTCCACGCGCGGGCGTGGGCACTGGCGCGGCTGACTCTCGCCGCGCCGCCGGCGGCCGCACCACATACGACGGCCGTGGAGATCGCGCGGCTGCTCGGCGCCGCCGCGGCGCTGCGCCGCAGGCTCGGCGTCGACATCGCGCAGCTGCGGCCCTTCGTGGCGGAGACCGACCACGCGGCGGACGGAATCCGGCGGCTCGTGGGTGCGCACACCTTCGACGCGGCCTATCACGAGGGAACCGAGGTATGCACGACACTGCGGCAGATCAGCCGGCTCGCCTGTGACATCGCCGTGCCGGACGAGTTCGCGGTCGCACCGCACGCACCGGAATGGGATCTGCTGACCCCGGCCGAGCAGGAGGTCGCCGCGCTCGCGGCGGCCGGGTACACCAACAGCGCCATTGCGGACCGGCGGGGTAGTTCGGCGCGAACGGTGGACGCCCAGATAGCCGCCGTCCTGCGGAAGCTGGCCGTCGCGTCGCGCGCCGAAATCGCACCGCTGGTGCCACCCGAGCGCCGCGGCGGCGCCGACCACGCACCGAGGCCGCGCCGACTCCGCGCCGTGCCCGCACCGGCGAACTCGGTGGCGCGGGTCAGCGGACGCCGGCGTGAACCAGGGCAAGCTCGTCGACGGTGAGGCCTACCAGGGATTCGCGGAATTCGAGTCCGGGACGCGCCGGGACCGCGATCTCACACGGCACCACCAGCACCCGGCATCCGGCGGCCAGTGCGGCGGCCGAGCCCGTCGGCGAATCCTCCACGGCCACACACTCTTCCGGGGCGACACCGAGCAACCGCGCGGCGCGGAGATAGGGATCGGGCGCGGGTTTGCCGCTGTCGACCTCGTCGCCGCAGACCGAGACGTCGAACATGTGACGGCCCAGCGTTTCCAAGCACAGCTCGGTGATCGACCGCTTGGTGTTGGTCACCAGTGCGGCCGGCAGGCCCGCAGTCCGCAGCGTAGCCAGTGCGTCCTGGGCACCGGGCCGCCACGGGATGGGCCCGGCCATCAGTTCGGTGACCCGGCGCTCCAGCCACTGGCCCGCCGCCAGCATCGCCGCCGGGTCGAGCTCCAGGCCCAGGCCGTCGAACAGGATCCGCAGCGCGTTGCGGGCGTCGGCGCCGATCAGCGCGTGCCGGATGGCGTCGGTCATCCGGCCGCCGAGCTCCTCGGCGAGCTCGCGCACGCCGATATCCCAGAGCTTCTCCGAATCCAGCAGGGTGCCGTCCATATCCCACAGCACGGCGGCCACAGTCACCCGGAGCTCTCCTTCCGATTCCGCATCAGGTTCCCGACGCGGTGATGAGCATCCGGCCGGTGGCCGTATCCACCGTGAACCAGCGGCTCTCGGAGGTGACGGTCCCGTTCTTCAGCGTATAGGTGAGCGTCGCGACCGCCCGCCCGGGACCGCTCTGGGTCACCCCGCCGACCCGCACCGACGACACCGTCGACCAGAAATTCGAGTACTGCGCGTAGCCGCCGGTCTGGGACTGGTACGACGGTGCCAGCTCGGCCCACGCGCCGCTGGTGTTACCGGGCAGCATGCCGTAGTAGCCGGAGATGAAGCTCGCGATATCGGCCGGCTGGGCGGGGCCGTAGGGAGCGCTGGTTCCGGGCGGGGCCGGCCGGGTGGCGCTCGCGCCGGGCGCCGGGGCGGCGCTCGGCGCCGGGCCGGGCGGGACCTGGCCGCTGGGCACGGGGCTGCCGAGCGACGCGCTACCCCCCGCACCGTTGGATGAGGATCCACCGGGCGCGTCCGGGGTCGCGGCGCCGGGCGGCGCGAAGGCGGTCGCCGAGGGTTGCCCCGGCGCCGAGGTGGTGCCGTCCCCCGCCGCGGTGTGGTTGTCGTCGGACCCGGACGTCGCCACCAAACCGATGATCACCGCGATGACGAGAACGGCGGCAGCGGCGACCGCCCAGATCCGCCGATCGCGCAGCGGGCCCGGTTTCGGTTGCGGCGCGGGCGTTTTCGCCGTAGATCCGGCACCCGCGGGGGTGGGCGCGGGTGCTGTCTTCTCGGGAGCCGACAGCACCGTGGTCGCCGCGGCGTCGGCGCCCGGTTGCGGCAGCACCTTGGTGGCCGCGGGGACCAACGCCGCCGATCGGCCGTCGGCGACGGCCTCGAGCGCCTGCTGCGCCTCCCGCATGGTCGGCCGGTCGGCGCCGTCGGCGGCCAGCAGGCTCATCAGCACCGGGCCCAGCGATTCGGCGCGCTTGGGCTCGGGCACCTTGGCACTGACCACCGAATGCAGCACCGCCAGCGGGTTGTCGCCCTCACCGAACGGCGGCGCGCCCTCGACGGCCGCATACAGCGTCGACCCCAGCGCGAACACGTCCGACGCCGGCTCCGGATCCTCACCGCGCGCGATCTCCGGCGACAGATACGCCGGAGTCCCGGCCAGGAAGCCGGTCGAGGTGACCGTGACGTCGCCGACGGCCCGCGAGATCCCGAAGTCGGTGATCTTCACCGTCCCGTTCTCGGCGACGAGGATGTTCGCGGGCTTCACGTCCCGGTGCACGATGCCGGCGTCGTGCGCGGCGGCCAGCGCCGCGGCGACCTTCGCCCCGATCCGGGCCACCTCGCGCGGCTCGAGCGGCCCCTTGTCGCGCATCAATGCCGCGAGGCTCTGCGCGTCGACGTATTCCATCACCAGCCAGGGCTGGCCGTCCTCCTCCGCGACGTCGAAGACGGTGACCGCGTTCTGATGGTGCAACCGCGCCGCGATGCGTCCCTCCCGCATCGCGCGCATCTTCGCCTCGAGCGCCTGTGCCTTGGTCAGCCCGGGCGCCAGCAACAGCTGTTTGACCGCGACGGTGCGCCGCAGCCGGACGTCACTGGCGCGCCACACGACCCCCATGGCTCCACTGCCGATGGGATCGGCCAGTCGGTACCGCCCGGCGATCAGCCGATCTGAACTCATGGTGTCCAACCCCTCCTGCGCTCACACGCCGAGCCGCCTTGCCACTCTGCGTGACGCCCGGAAACGCCAAAATCCTACGCGTTGAAGTATTTTGCTTCCGGATGCAGCAGGACGAAGGCATCGGTGGACTGTTCCGGATGCAGCTGCAACTCCTCCGACAGCGACACGCCGATCCGGTCCGCCTCGAGCAGCGACACCAGTTTCGCGCGATCCTCGAGTTCGGGGCAGGCCCCGTAACCGAAGGAGTAGCGTGCGCCACGGTAGCCGAGTTTGAAGTAATCCGTCACCTCGGCGGGGTCCTCGTCGGCGACCGAATGTCCTTCCAGCACAAGCTCTTCGCGAATCCGGCGGTGCCAGTACTCGGCCAGCGCCTCGGTGAGCTGCACGCCGATGCCGTGCACCTCGAGGTAGTCGCGATAGTTGTTCGCCGCGAACAGCTCGTTGGCGAAATCGGCGATCGGCTGGCCCATGGTGACCAGCTGGAACGGCAGCACGTCGACCTGTCCGCGCTCCACGGCCAGCTTCCGCGAGCGCACGAAGTCGGCGATGCACAGGAACCGGTCGCGCTGCTGACGCGGGAAGGTGAACCGATAGCGTTGCGGCGCAGCGGGGTCCGGCTCGGTGAGAACGATCACATCGTCCCCTTCGGATACGGCCGGGAAGTAGCCGTAGACCACTGCCGCATGCTGCAGCACGCCCTCGGTGGACAACCGGTCCAGCCAGTACCGCAGCCGCGGACGGCCGTCGGATTCGACCAGTTCCTCGTAGCTCGGCCCCTCGCCGCCACGCTGCCCGCGCAGACCCCACTGCCCCAGGAACAGCGCGCGCTCGTCCAGCAGGCCCGAGTATTCGCCCACCGCAAGACCTTTGATCACCCGCGTGCCCCAGAACGGCGGCACCGGCACCGGCAGATCGGCGGCCACGTCCGAGCGTTCGGGCACCTCGACGGGCACCTCCTTGGCGCGCCGTTCCGCCGCGATGCGCTTGGACCGCTCGTGGCGGGCCTTGCGTTCGGCGGCCTTGGCGCGTTCGGCCTCGGCGTCGGGACTGTCCGAATCGCCCGCGCCGCCACGCTTGCGGGTCATGATGTCGTCCATCAGGCGCAGGCCCTCGAACGCGTCGCGGGCATAGTGCACATCGCCGGCGTAGACGTCGGTCAGATCGTTCTCGACGTAGGCGCGGGTCAGCGCGGCGCCGCCCAGCAGCACCGGGAACTGGTCGGCGACCCCGCGGGTGTTCATCTCCTCGAGGTTCTCCTTCATCACCACCGTCGACTTGACCAGCAGACCGGACATGCCGATCACATCGGCCTTCTTGTCGGTCGCCGCGTCCAGGATCGCCGAAATCGGTTGTTTGATACCGAGATTGACGACCTCGTAGCCGTTGTTCGACAGGATGATGTCGACCAGGTTCTTGCCGATGTCGTGCACGTCGCCCTTGACCGTGGCCAGCACGATGCGGCCCTTGCCGGAGTCGTCGGTGGCCTCCATATGCGGTTCCAGGTGCGCCACGGCGGCCTTCATCACCTCGGCGGACTGCAGCACGAACGGCAGCTGCATCTGACCGGAGCCGAAGAGCTCACCGACGGTCTTCATCCCCGACAGCAGCGTTTCGTTGATGATCTGCAGCGGCGGCACCTCCTGCATGGCCGCGTCCAGATCCTGTTCCAGCCCGTTGCGGTCGCCGTCGACGATGCGCCGCTCCAGGCGTTCGAACAGCGGCAACGCGGCCAGTTCGTCGGCGCGGGAGGCCTTGGCCGAGGCGGCCGACACGCCCTCGAACATCGCCATCAGCGTCTGCAGCGGGTCGTAGCCCTCGCGGCGGCGGTCGTAGATCAGATCCAGCGCCGCGGTGCGCTGATCCTCCGGGATCCGGCTCATCGGCAGGATCTTCGAGGCGTGCACGATCGCGGAATCCA
This sequence comes from Nocardia sp. AB354, assembly GCF_049538315.1. Taxonomy (NCBI): domain Bacteria; kingdom Bacillati; phylum Actinomycetota; class Actinomycetes; order Mycobacteriales; family Nocardiaceae; genus Nocardia; species Nocardia sp. AB354. Next base: position 69,466 of record NZ_JBMVFU010000009.1, read on the forward strand.
GTCCGGCCTCGACACATTCGTGCATGAACACCGAGTTCAGCACCTGCCGCGCGGCCGGGTTGAGGCCGAAGGAGATGTTCGACAGGCCGAGGGTGGTCTGCACCTGCGGGTGGCGGCGCTTGAGTTCGCGGATGCCCTCGATGGTCTCCAGGCCGTCGCGCCGCGACTCCTCCTGGCCGGTGCCGAGGGTGAAGGTCAGGCAGTCGACGATGATGTCGCTCTCGGCCAGCCCCCAATTGCCGGTGATGTCGGCGATCAGGCGCTCGGCGATCTCGACCTTCTTCTCCGCCGTGCGAGCCTGGCCCTCCTCGTCGATGGTCAGCGCCACCACGGCGGCGCCGTGCTCGGCCACCAGGCGCATGATCTGCTGGAAGCGCGAATCCGGCCCGGCGCCGTCCTCGTAGTTCACCGAGTTGACCGCGCACCGCCCGCCCAGATGTTCCAGACCGGCCTGCAGCACCGGCGGCTCGGTGGAGTCGAGCATGATCGGCAGCGTCGAGGCGGTGGCCAGCCGGCCCGCCAGCTCGGCCATGTCGACGCTGCCGTCGCGGCCGACGTAGTCGACACACAGGTCCAGCATGTGCGCGCCGTCGCGGGTCTGGTCCTTGGCGATGTCGAGGCATTTCTGCCAGTCACCGGCCAGCATCGCGTCGCGGAATGCCTTGGAGCCGTTGGCGTTGGTGCGCTCGCCGATCATCATGATCGAGGCGTCCTGTTCGAACGGCACCGAGGTGTACATCGAGGACACGCTCGGCTCGTGAGCCGGATTGCGTTCGGCGGGAGCGACATTCGCGACCGCGTCGGCGACCTCGCGGATGTGCTGCGGGGTGGTGCCGCAGCAGCCACCCACCAGCGCGAGGCCGAATTCGGTGACGAAGCCGTGCAGCGCGCTCGCCAATTCGCCCGGGGTGAGCGGATATTCGGCGCCGTTGGCCCCCAGCACCGGCAGGCCCGCGTTCGGCATCACCGACACCGGCAGCTGGGCGTGCTTGGACAGATGGCGCAGATGTTCGCTCATCTCGTCCGGGCCGGTGGCGCAATTGAGACCGATCATGTCGACGCCGAGCGGCTCGATCGCGGTCAGCGCCGCACCGATCTCACTGCCGACCAGCATGGTTCCGGTGGTCTCGACCGTGACGTGGGTGATGATCGGAATGCGCCGCCCGGCCCGTTCCATGGCCCGGCGGCTACCGGTGACCGCGGCCTTCACCTGCAGCAGGTCCTGGCAGGTCTCGATCAGGATGGCATCCGCGCCGCCCTCGAGCATGCCGAGCGCGGACTCGGCGTAGGCGTCGCGCAGCGCGACGAAGGGGGCGTGGCCCAGGGTGGGCAGTTTGGTGCCGGGGCCCATCGACCCCAGGACGTAGCGGGGCGTGCCGTCGGCGGACGGGCCCATCTCGTCGGCGACCTCGCGGGCGAGCCGGGTGCCGCGTTCGGACAGATCGCGGATCCGGTCGGCGATGTCGTAGTCGGCCAGGTTCGGCAGGTTGCAGCCGAAGGTGTTGGTCTCGACCGCGTCGGCGCCGGCCTCGTAGTAGGCGCGGTGAATGCCGCGCAGCACGTCGGGGCGGGTCTCGTTCAGGATCTCGTTGCATCCTTCGAGGCCACGGAAGTCGTCGAGCGTCAGATCCGCGGCCTGCAACATCGTGCCCATCGCACCGTCGCCGATCACGACACGCCGGGCAAGCGTGTCGAGCAACGTGGTATCGAACTCGGCGCGGGAGGACACAGACATGTACCCCAGAGTAGTGGGCGGCCCCGACAATCCTGACCACCGGACCGGGCGGCCCGTGCCACATCGCTCCCGACACGCGGTATCCCGCAATATGCGGTGAACGACACCGCCGCCACGCCGTAGGCTGACCGGGTGAACCCCAGTGCCTCATCCGATCCGGCAATGCCGACGTTGCGTGATCCGGTTCTCGTCGCCGCCTTCGAAGGCTGGAACGACGCGGCCGACGCCGCCAGCGGCGCCGTCGAACATCTGGAACTGATCTGGGACGCCGAACCGCTGGCCGAACTGGATTCCGAAGACTACTACGATTACCAGGTCAACCGGCCGACCGTGCGCCAGGTCGACGGCGTGACCCGCGAGATCCAGTGGCCCTCGACCACCCTGTCGGTGTGCTCACCTCCTGGTAGTGAGCGCGACATCGTGTTGCTGCACGGCATCGAGCCGAATATGCGCTGGCGAGCGTTCTGCTCCGACATCATCGAACTGATCGAGCAACTGCAGGTCACGACGGTGGTGATTCTGGGAGCACTGCTCGCGGACACGCCGCACACCCGGCCGGTCCCGGTCACTGGCACCGCCTACAGCAAGGAAGCGGCCGAACAGTTCAGCCTGGAACAAACTCGCTACGAGGGCCCGACCGGCATCACCGGCGTGCTGCAGGACGCGTGTGTGCGAGCGGGCGTGCCGGCCATCTCGTTCTGGGCGGCGGTTCCCCACTACGTCTCCCAGCCGCCGAATCCGAAGGCGACCATCGCGCTGCTGCGCCGGGTCGAGGACGTGCTCGATATCGAGGTGCCGCTGGGCGAGTTGCCCGCGCAGGCCGAGGACTGGGAGTCCGCGGTCGACGAGATGACCGAAGGTGACGAGGAGGTCACCGAATACGTGCGGTCGCTGGAGGAGCGCGGCGACGCCGCGGTCGACCTCGACGACGCGATGGCCAAGATCGATGGCGATGCGATCGCCGCGGAATTCGAGAAGTATCTGCGCCGGCGAGGCGGCGGCAAGGGCGGATTCGGCTTGTAGCCGGTGGCGGCGCCGGACACTCGGCCGGCGGACGGGTCCCGCGGACGCGTGTCCGGCGACAGCCGCGCGCGGTCAGGTCTCGATGGTCAGCACCTGGGCCTCCGCGTCGTGAGCCAGTTTCGCGATCAGCACGTCGCGCGGAATGGTCTGGCCCGCAAGATGATCGAGGGACGGAACCACCACATGGTGTGCCTCGGCCCGCTTGAGCTCGGCCGTGAGTTCGGCGAACGCGGTGCCGTCACCCTGGGTCGATTCATGGAACGTCGCGGCGAAGCAGAGGCCGACTTCGCTGGCCAGGGTGCACATCGCATCCTCCAGCTCGGCGGCGTGACCGTCGGCCAAATCGTCACGCACGTATCCATAGATCAACGCTTCCACCCGAACCTCCGTTTGGATGTGTAAGGGACTCGCTGTTCTGTTGTGGATCACCTGCTAGTGGATCACCTTCTGCGGACGGGAAAACCGCCCGAATCGAGCATCCGTCATCGGCAAATGCAATTGCAGATGTCAATGACGGACAACCGCGTGCCCTATTGGGTCCAACTCGCGTTAACTGGTGGGATACTACAGACGTGGCCGTGAGTGACGATCGACCCGTCTGGGCTGTCAGGATGCGCTCCGAACGCGACGCCCGGGGGTGGTCCCAAGCGGATGCCGTCCGTGCGATGCGTGCGAAGTCATCCCACAACTTGCCGACAGACAGTACCCTCCTACGCAATTGGCGCCGTTGGGAATCGGGCGAGTCGCGCCCGGACGATTTCTACGCGCCGATCATCGCGGCGGCGTTCGACACCGTCACCGCGGCGTTTTTCCCCAAGGCGCGCCCGAATCGGGACGACGAACTTTTGTCGTCAACGGGAATGGACACGCTCGAGTTCATCGGCCGGCTACGGATGTCCGACATCTCTTCGGCCACACTGGATGCCATTCGCATCACAGCCGAGCGGCTGTGCTGCGAATATCCCTTCGCCGACCCGCACGAACTGCACACCGAGGGCACCGCGTGGCTGCGGCGCATCACCTCCCTGCTGGACGGACGGCTGACCCTGGCTCAGCATCGCGAGGTGCTGGTCCTCGCCGGTTGGGTGGCGTTGCTGGTCGGATGTGTGGACTACGACCTGGGCCGGCGCACCGCCGCGGAGGCGACCCGCCGCGCGGCCCTGTCCCTGGGACAGGAGGCCGACCATCCCGAAATCGTCGGCTGGGGTGCGGAAATGGCGGCCTGGTTCGCCATCACGCAGGGCAACTACCGCGGTGCGATCGAGGTGGCCGAGTCCGCCCTGGACAACTGCCGCGGCATGGGCGTCGGCGTGCAGCTGGCCGCGCAGCAGGCCAAAGCGTGGGCCCGCATCGGCGATCGCGAGGCGATGGAACGCGCCCTCGAGCGGGGCCGAGATATCTTGCGGCAATTGGACAATCCGGCAAATCTGGACAACCACTTCGTGGTCGACGCGCAGAAGTTCGACTTCTACGCCATGGATTGCTGCCGGGTCGCCGGTGACAACCGCCCCGCGGAAGCCTATGCCCGCCAGGTGATCCGCAGCGCCACGGGCCTCGACGGTTCGGTCCGTCAGCCGATGCGCGTATCCGAGGCACAGCTGACCCTGGCCGTCGTAGCGGTCCGCGATCGCGATCTGGAGCTCGCGGTCGACGAGGCGATGCGCGCGTTCGAGGGCAAGCGCCGCTCGCTGCCCTCACTGCTGTGGATCGCGGGCGAGGCGGCGCGGGAGATGATCGAGCGCTATCCGTCCGATCCCCGCACTCGCACCTATCTCGAGCAGCTGCGGGTCCTGTCGATGAGCTGAGCGGATTCGCCTGCGCCGCTGAATTGCACGATGCCGCCGGGGTTGTACGCTGCGACGAATGGACTTCAGTCTGCGCAGCTGCTCGTGGCACGGGCACGCCACCTACGCCCCCGACGAAGCGGAACTGGCTGCGCGCCTGCATGTTTCGACGGCCGCCGGCGAGGCCTGGCGGTGTCTGCGCTGCGGGAACTTCGTGATCGGCGAGCCGCGCGGGCGCGGCCCCGCCGACGCGGCGCCCGAGGTGCCCCGCGGGCGGCTGCTGCGCGACCGGCTGATCATGCGGCTGCTGGCCACCGAACGCGTGCTGCGCGGACTGGTGTTCGTGGTGCTGGCCGCCGGGGTGTTCAAGGTGCGCAATTCGCAGGAACAGCTGCACGCCGCGTTCAACCGGGAGCTGCCGCTGATCCGTCCGCTCGCCGACCAGATCGGCTGGAATCCCGACAATTCCAAGATCGTGGCGTTCATCGAGAAGGGCTGGACGCTCTCGCCGACTGTGCTCACCTGGATCGCGGTGGGGTTGCTGGCTTATGCGGTCATCGAATTCGTGGAGGCCGTGGGACTGTGGTACGTGCAGCGCTGGGGTGAGTATTTCGCGGTGATCGCCACCTCGATCTTCCTGCCTCTCGAAATCTACGAGCTCACCGAGCGCATCACCGTCCTCCGCGCCGGCGCGCTGCTGATCAACATCGCGGCGGTGCTGTGGTTGCTGTGGTCGAAGCGGTTGTTCGGCCTCAACGGCGGTGGCGCCGCCTATCATCGCGAGCACAGTGAGGAGAGCCTGCTGACCGTGGAACGCTCCGCGGTCGCCACCGAGGCGGGGTGACGGCACGCCGAGGCCCGGGTGCGCCGCCGCGGCGCATGGGCAGGTATTACGCTCGTGCCGGTGACCGAGTCCGCTGACCGATTGCTGCCCGCCGAACCCGCACTGTTCGACGGCGTCTCCCCCACTCGGGACGACACGGTGATCGAGGGCGCGGATCGGCTGCGGTTGTTCTCCTTCGCCACCGCCGACAAGCGCAACGACTATCTGTGGGTGCTGCGCGCCTTCGATCACGCGCGTGCCGCCTATGTGGTGCTGCTGCACGCCTCCGATGTGGCCGACACCCTGGCTCGGATGCTCGATGCCCCGCATCCCACCGCCACCGAGATCGGGCCGCTGCTCGAACAGCTGCACACCTGGGGTGTGCTGGAACGCAGTTACGACGGCACCCGCGCGGCGACCCTGGCCGAATATCGCAACCGGCACTACGTGTATCAGTTCTCGCAGGCCGGATATCAGGCGTACCGGGCGGTGAACGAGGTGCTGGGGGCGCGCCTGGACGAGGCCTCGCTGTCACGCCTGGTGCTCCCGGAACTGCTGGCCGATCTGCGGGCGCTGGCGCAGGCCAATCGCGACGGCGACGCCGAGCGGGTGTACCGGATCCTGAAGCGACTCGACACCGCGCTGTCCGAATTGGCGGACCACGCGGCGCATTTCTATCTGACCCTCGGCGATCTGGTCCGCACGACCGAGGCCACGCCGGAAGCCTTTCTCGCACACAAGGATGCGCTGCTGGCGCATATGCGCGAATTCAGCATGGATCTGGCCCGCTACGCGCCCCGGCTGGCGGCCGCGATCGCCGAGGTCGACGACACCGGCGCCGAGTCGCTGATCGCCCGCGCCGCGTCCTGTGACGAGCGGGTGCTGCTGGACATCGGCGCGCGCGAAGCCGATTGGCGGGCTCGCTGGCAGGGGCTGCGCGGATGGTTCGTCGCGGTCCGCGATCGCGGCGCGCCCGACCCCGGCGGCGAATCCGCGCCGGCGACCGAGGCCGAACGGTTGCGGGAGGCGACCATGAGTGCGATCGCGGCGGTGCTGTCGCTGCTGCGCCGCGTGACCGAAACGCGCAAGGGCGGGGTGAGCCGGGAGTCGGCGCTGCGGCATCTGGCCGGTTGGTTCGCCGCCGCGCCCACCACCGACAGCGCGCACGCCCTGTTCGACGTCGTCTTCGGATTGGGCAAACCCCGGCACCTGTCGATGGAACATCCCGACGCCGACATCATTCCCGCCCACCGATCCTGGTGGGAGGCAGCGCCGCTGGAGATCGCGCGCACTCTCGCCGAAACCGGCCGTCAGCCCACCCCGGGCGCGCCCGCGCGGCTCGTGCGCAACGATGCCGGGGTGCGGCGGCTGCGCCAGGCGCAGTTGGAGACGCAGCGGGCCCGCGCGGCGGCCGCGATGTCGCTGGCCGCCGCCGATGTGCACGACCGGGTCCTCGACGAACGTGAAACCGAGGTCCTGCTGCGGCTGCTCGACGCCGCCTCCACCGCGTGGGTGCCCGTCAGCGGCCGGGTGAGCACGACCGGATCCGACAGCGGCGTGACGCTGACCGTCCGCGAACATCCCGGCTCCACGGTGGTGCGCACGGCACAGGGCCTGCTGTATCTGGATCACCGCCGGCTCGAGGTGCGCGAGAATTCCCGCGCCCGCACCGCCTCCGGGCGGTCGTGATGCACGCGAAAACCATCGACCCGCTGGCATTGGACAGCTACCAGCGCGCCGCGCGGGTCCTGCTGGCCAATCATCTGGTGACCCGGACCTTCCCGGATCGCATTGCGCTGCCGTTGATCCGGCGCTGGGCCACGGAATTGCGCGAGGACATGGCCGAGCTGCTCGGTTACCGGCTCGAGGTCACCGAGACCACGGCTCGGCTGTTCCCGATCCCCGACCGGCTCGACACCGGCCGTCCCGCCCGTACCCCCGCCGATCGTGTCTTCGACCGTCGCCGCTACGCCTATCTGTCGCTCGCGTTGGCGGCGCTCGGTCGCGCCGGTGATCAGATCACGCTGTCGGAGTTGGCCGATCAGGTCGCGGCCTACGCCGTGCGGGTGGAGGGGCTGGACCTGTCCACCGAACGCGCTGCCGACCGGGATGCGTTCGTGGACGCGGTGGCCTGGCTGGCCGCCCGCGGCGCCCTGACCCTCGCCGACGGCGACGCCGGTGGCTGGGCCGCCGACCCGGAAGCGGGTGAGGCACTCTACGACATCGACCGCTCGGTGGTGTTCGCGATCTTCCGGCCGCCGCGCGCGTTGCAGCACCTGCACAGCGTGCGCACCCTGCTCGCCGACGACACCGATTCCGCCGCAACGGTTTCCGTGCCGTCGCGCGCCGCGGCCGCGCGCCGGGTGCGGCGGGCGCTGATCGAACTGCCGGTCGTCTACACCGAAACCCTCGGTGCGGCGGAACAATCCGCGCTGGGAAGCGAGAAGATCGTGGCGGAGGTGGAGTTGCTCACCGGGTTGCGCGCCGAACGCCGCGGTGAGGGTGTGGCCTTGATCGACACCTCCGGCCGGTTCTCCGATATGCGCTTCCCCAGCACCGGAACCCTCGCGCAGGTGGCGCTGCTGCTGATCGGCGAGATCGCCGACCGGGTCCTCGACATCGACAATCCGCTGCCCCGGCAACCGCGCCCGCCCGCCGCCACCGGCATCGCCGACGGTCTCGATGCCGCCATTCCGGCGGCCACGGTCTTCGCGCCGCTGGTCACGGCGCCGCAGGAACCCGGCGACGCGGATGATCCGGCCGACGAGGAAGGTCCCGAGCCGATCACCCATCCGTTCGTCGACGACGAGTGGATTCGCGCGACGGTGCACGCGCTGACCGAGCGGTACGGTTCGACCTTCGCCGCTCAATGGCAGGCCGACGTGGGCGGGCTCACCACCGAAGTGGTCGGTCTGCTGGCGCGGCTGACTCTGGTGGAGATGGTCGACGGCGGTGTCCTGGCACTGCCCGCGCTGGCCCGCTATCGGGGCGCGGTGGTCACCGTGCGCACGCGGGCCGAAACCGAATTGTTCGCCTCGGCACGATCGCTGGGCGCGCACGCCACCGGGCAACCGGCGACCGCACCGGCCGGCGCCGCGGGATCCAGTACCTCAGGAAAGGGGACGGAGTAACCATGGACCTCATTCACGGTGGTGTCCGCTTCATTCCCACCCGCGCCGGAATCGTCAATCTGTGGGACTACCGCGATCAAGAATTCTGCTTCGCCGACGGGCGGCTGGTGCTGCGCGGTCCGAACGGCTCCGGCAAGACCAAGGCGCTGGAGGTGTTGTTCCCCTTCGTCTTCGACGGCCGCATCGAACCGCGGCGGTTGAATCCGTTCGCCGGTGAAGAGCGCACGATGAAGTCGAATCTGCTTTATCGCAAACAGGATTCGGCTTATTCCTATGTCTGGATGGAATTCGCGCGCGGGCGCTGGTCGGATCCCGAGGTGGTCACCGTCGGCATCGGCATGCGCGCGACCCGGTCCTCGGACAAGGTGACGCGGTGGTATTTCGTCGCCGACGGCCGGGTGGGCGTGGACTTCTCGCTGATCGGACCCGACGACCGGCCCTTCACCCGCAAACAGTTGGCCGAGCAGATCGGCACCGACGCGATCGTGGACCGCCCCGTCGACTACCGCGCCGCGATCGACGCGCGCATGTTCGGCCTCGGTGTGCAGCGCTACGACCAGTTGATCAATCTCATCCTGACCCTGCGCCGCCCGCAGCTGGCCAAGAACCTCGATCCGCGCGGACTCTCGCAGGCCCTCACCGACGGCCTGCGCCCGCTCGACGATCAGCTGATCCTCGACGCCGCCCGCTCGTTCAGCGATATGGAGGAGGTCGGCCGCACGCTCGAGGGGCTGGTCGCCGCCGACTCCGCTACTCGCACCTTCGTCGACGTCTATCGCAAATACCTTGCGGTGCAGGCGAAGTCGGATGTGGATCAGGTGCGTTCGCGGTTGGACGCGGTGACTCACGGCAGCACCGCGCTGTTCGCCGCCGCGGCACTGCGGCAGCGGCGCGAGACCGAGCGCACCGCCGCCGAGCATCGCGCCGAGGAGGCCGATCGCGCCTACGAGCAGGCCCTGACCGATCGGGAGACGCTGCAGCGCTCCAGCGCCTACGAGGGCAAGCAGCAGCTCGACGATCTGGCCGATGCGGTGCGGCGGCTCGAGACCTCGGCGGCGGTCCACCTTGACAAGGCGACCAAGGCCCAGCAGGCGGCCGACCAGCGCGGCGAGGAATACGAACGCGCCACCGCCGCGGTCACCACCGCCGCCGCGGCCCTGGCCCGCGGCGAGGACGAACTGCGCGCGGCGGCCGAGGAGGCCGGAATCGCCTGGGCAGCCCTGCCGGAACAGGCCCGCACCGAACAACTCACCACCACGGTGCGCAGTCACGCCGAGGAACGCGACGCCGATGTACGCGCGGTGCGCCAGGCGATGACGGTGGCCGATGCCGCCGCGGCCGACCGCACCCGTGCGGAGCGAGCCCTCGAGCGTGCGGGCCGCCACCGCGATACCGCGGCCGCCGAATTGGCCGAGGCGGAGGCCGCGGTGGCGCTGGCGCGCGCGAATACCGCTGCCTTCCTGCGTAGTTGGTGGAACACGCACGGTGAGCTGTACTCCCCCGTGGCCGCCGGATTGTTCGAGACGCTCGACGCCGCGCTCGCCGAGGCGGGCGGCGACGATGCGCTGCCGCTGCCGCAGGTGCTGGCCGAGCACACCGAATCGCTCACCGAAGCGCTGCGGGATCGCCGCCGTCAGGCCCGCGCGAGCGCCGATCAGGCTCGCGATCGCGCCGCGGCGCTGCGTGCCGAACAGCAGCGGGTCGCGGCCGAACAGGACGACGCGCCCCCGTCCCCGCAGAGCCGCGCCGAGGCCCGGACGACGCGTCCCGGCGCACCGCTGTGGCGGCTGGTGCGTTTCGCCGACGACATCGATGCCGAGCGCGCCGCCGGGATCGAGGCGGCTTTACAGGCCGCGGGCTTGCTCGACGCCTGGGTCGGTGCGAATGACGAGGCGCCGCAGGCTGATTCGGACACCTTCCTGACGCCGCTCCCGCCCACCGCCCGGCCCGACGGTCCCACTCTCGCGCAGGTGCTGGTCGTCGAGGACGGTGTCGGCGACGATGCCGATTCGCCGATCGCTACGGTCTCGCGCACCCACCTCACCGATATCCTGGCCTCTATCGCATTGAGCGACGACGGCTCCCACGTCGGCGACCTCGTTGCCGTCGGCGGTGACGGCGGTTTCCGGCAGGGTGTCCAGATCGGCCGCCACCACAAGCCGCAGGCCGAATTCATCGGCGCCACCGCCCGGGCCCGACGCCGGGAGCGGCGCCTGGCCGAGTTGGCCGAGGAGATCGCCGCCGCCGAACAGGCCGGACAGACCGCTCGTGCGGATGCCGATGAGGCCTCCGGCGAGTTGGCCCGGCTGGCGGCCGCCGCAAAGGACTTGCCGCGCAGCAGTGCGGTGATCGCCGCGCTGCGTTCGCTGTCCGAGGCGGCGGGAGTTCTGCGCTCGCATACCGAGGCGGCGGCGCAGGCCGAACACGATCTGGACCAGGCGGTCGCGGCGTTCACCGCGGCCGACAAGAAGGTGCGCGCGGTCGCCGCCTCCCGCAACGCGCCTCGCGACCCCGCGGAGCTGGACGCGCTCGCCGCGGCCGTCCGCCATTTCGAGAACACCGGCACCGCCCTGCTGCGGCTGCGCGGCGACCAGCAACGCGAGGCCGAACGCGCCCGCGAGGCCAGCGACCGGCTCGCCGAATCCCGCGATCTGGCCGAGGCTTTCGCCGAGGAGGCCGAAGCCGCGCGGGCCGGGTACGAGGAACAGCTGCGCAAACTCGAGACGCTGCGCGAGGCGCTGGGCGCCGACGCCGCCGATATCGACCGCGAACTCGAGCAGGCCCGCGAGCGCATCGACGCCGCCCGCGCCGAACAGCGGGCCGCTCGCAAGGCCGCCGCCGAGGCGATCGAAGCGGTCGGGTCCGCCGAGGGCGCCTATCGCGCCGCCCACGAGTCGCTCGGCACCGCGCTGACCGAATTGCTCACCGACGTGCGGCAACTCGCGCCCTACGCGCGGCCCGATCTGCTCTCGCTGCTGGGCGCGCCCACCGAGAGCCGGTGGCCGAGTTCGCCGGCGGCCTGGTCGACGGCCGATCAGCTGCTGTATCGCATCGAATCCGGCGGGCCGGAGAACGAGACCGCCGTCCTGCCCGTCGAGGTGCACGAGTTGTTCGACAACCTCTGCGCCGCCACCACTTCCGTGCGCGCCGGGGAGTCCGCCCGCAAGTCGACCCGCAGCGCGGTGACCGCGGCGTTGCAGGAATTCGACGCCGCACTGGCCTCCGCGCGCCAGGACTACCGCCTGCAATGGGACGCGGCCGACGGCCTGACCGTGGTCCAGGTGCACGACGACAACGGGATGGCGGCACTGGCCGATTTCGCCGACCGCATCGCCGCGGCTCGCGCCGATCAGGAACTGCTGCTGACCGATGCCGAGCGGCGTATTCTCGAGGACGCGCTGCTGACCGGGCTGGCGCAGCAGATCCACGAACGTACCTGCGACGCCCGCGATCTCATCGCCCGGATGGGCGCGGAGATGAAGCAGCGGCGCATGTCCTCGGGCAACACCATCGGGGTGCACTGGGTGCTGGTGGACAGTCTGTCGGAGTCGGCGCGCGCGGTGTGCAAACTGCTGGACCGCGCCGCTGCCGATCTGGGTCCCGACGAGTTGGCCACTGTGCGTGCGCATTTCGCCGCCGAGATCCGGGCGGCGCGCGCGACGCATCCGGAACGGTCCTATCCGGAGATTCTGGCCACCACCCTGGACTACCGGACGTGGCGGGTGTTCTCGTTCACCCTGGTGACCGCCGACGGCTCCGAGGATCGGCTCACCGTCGCCCGGCACAGCGCCCTCTCGGGTGGCGAACAGTCGGTGTCGCTGCATCTTCCGCTGTTCGCCGCCGCGCACGTGATGCTGGATTCGGCCGATCCGCAGGCGCCGCGACTGCTCGCACTGGACGAGGCGTTCGCCGGCGTCGACGACAACGGTCGCAGCGAATTGCTCGGCCTGTCGGTCGATTTCGATCTCGACCTGTTCATGACCGGCTACGACCTGTGGATCACCTACGATCACGTGCCCGCGTGCGCGCATTACGACCTCGCGCATTCGGCCGCCGAGAACACCGTCAGCGCGACGCTGCTGGTATGGGATTCCTCGGCGCTGCTGGCCGAACACGACGGCTCCGATCTGACCACCGCCCTGGGCTCGCCCAACCGGCGCCGCACCCCGCATACCGTCGAGGGCGGCATCACTTTCGACGAGGCGCTGGAACCGACCAGCTGAACCAAATTCGTTGCGCGCCGGGCTTATTCGCGCCCGGCGCGGCTCACCGGTCGCCGAAGGTGACCGACAGCGTATCCCGGTCGCCGGGTGCGACCACGACGGTCAGCGGCGGATCGGGAATCGGCCGGTCGGAGGCGGCGTAGCCGACCCAGCCGGTGCCGACGAAGACCGCGATCAGCAGGGCGGTGGGCAGTTCCGGCAGCAGCCATCCGCACGGTATGGAGGACAGACCGGTCTCGGGGATCAGCTGGACCGTGGGTATGTCCGGTCCGGTCTCGCTGTGCACCGCATTGCCACGTATCGCACCGCTCCGCCGTACCGGAACCCGCCCTTGCACCCGAACCTCCATCGCTTCGAGCGTCCCGGCCCGTCTGCCGGGAAACCGCCAGACATTTACAGTGCCCCATCCGCGAGTGCGCCACACCGGTATTGGACAGGACAATCGGCGTGTCTCCGAAAGTTTGCTGAATACCGATTGGTAGTTATCCGATTCGCGAGTTTCGCGCTACCGATGCGGACGGACACTGGCGTCGGGCCACCGGGGCGGGCAGGCGCCGCCGGGGAAGGTCTGCAACTCGAAGTGCCACCACTCGTTGTCGAACGTCCGGCACAGCCCCCACCGATTTCCGTTGTCCTGCAACCACTGCGCGCCCTGCTGCGGGCCGACGTCGATGGCCTTACCGGTCACATGCGTGGATTCGTCCGGCGGCAGCACCCACCGCCGCGCGGCGTCGGGACCGCCGTAGGTGGCGATGCCCTGCTCCCACAGCTGTTCCTGTTCCTCGCGGGTGCGATGCCCGGACACGATCTCGAGCGGAACACCCTGCTGGTGGGCCTGGCTTTCGGCCATCGTGTAGGCGGCGGCCAGCAGCGGATCCAGTCCCTCGGTGCCGGCGGCGAACGCGGTATGGGCGGGTTCGGCCAGACCCGGTCCGGCGGCACCGGCCAGCGCCACACCGACCACCACGGCTGTACCGGCAAGTCCTCGCAGCATGAAACCGATCGTAACCAGCGCCGATCCCCACACCGCGCAACCGGGTGCCGGCCCACCGTCACGCCCGCGAGCCGCCGGGCACGACCATCGCCTGACATTCCGGGCGGCTGCGTCGTCGAAAGGACGTACCAGTTTTCAGCCATCCAGGAGCTCCGGACATGACCAGAATCGGCATCATCCTCGGCAGTACCCGCCCCAACCGCAACGGTGCCCAGATCGCGCAGTGGGTTCTGGACTCGGCATCGCGTCGCGGCGATGCCGAATTCGAACTGATCGATCTGCGCGATCACCCGCTGCCGCATCTGGACGAGCCGGTGCCGCCGATGTTCGGCCCCTCGGTGCACGCGCACACCCGGGCGTGGGCCGAGCGGATCGCAGCGTTCGACGGTTTCGTGCTGGTGACCCCCGAATACAACGGCGGGATGCCGGGGGTGCTGAAGAACGCCCTCGATCACGTCTTCGCCGAGTGGGTCGACAAGGCGGTCGGATTCGTCTCCTACGGCGCGAACGGTGGCGCCCGCGCGGTCGTGCAGCTGCGGGCGGTCTGCAGCTCGCTGGGGATGGCCGATGTGGGCTACCAGGTCTCGATCTCGGTGCTCACCGATTTCGAGAACCACACCACGTTCACCCCGCGGGACCATCACGCCGCCGCGCTGGACAAAACGCTGGACCAAGTCGTCGCGTGGAGCACCGCGCTGGCCCCGCTGCGGGCCGGCGCCGAAACCACTCTCACCAATTCCTGAGGAGCCGAACATGACCGTATCCAACGATTTTCAGGCCCGCGCCGACCGGCTCGCGGCCGACGAAGCCGAGATCCGGCGCCAAATCGACCGGGTGGTCGACGGACTGCGCGCCAAGGATCTCGACGCCGTGCGGCAGGCGTACGCGACCGACGTCGTGTCCTTCGATGTCGAACCGCCACTCCAGCACGTCGGGATCACCGCGAAACTCGACAACTGGGCCAAGGTTTTCCTGTTCTTCGAGGACGTGGACTACGAGATTCGCGATCTGACGTTCACCGTGGGCGAGGACGTGGCATTCGGGCACGCCTTCGCCCGGCTGCACGGCACGATGACGAACGGGGTGGCCAACAGCGGTATGTGGGTCCGGGTCACCTACGGAATGCGCAAGATCGACGGCACCTGGCTGATCGCGCACGACCAGGTGTCGGTGCCCTTCGACATCGCGAGCGGCACCGGGGTCGTCGATCTCGAGCCCTGACAGGCACTTTCGACGTCAGCCGGCGGAGACCGCTTCCTCGTAGGCGCGCAGTGTCGCGATGACCAGGGCCCGCTGCTCCGCGGTCAGCGGGCCCAGCGCGGCGCGCCACCCCCGATCCGCGCCACCGAGCCAGTCCGCCACCGCCTTTCGGTGCGCGCCGGCGATCGCGACGAGGGTGCGCCGCCGGTCGTTGTCGTCGGTGCGGCGTTCCAGGACGCCCTGGCGGCTGAGGTCGGCGATCATCAGGCTCACGGTGGTCGGCGCCACCTCCAGTCGCCTCGCCAGCTCGTTGACCGTGAGCGGCCCGTCGAACAGCACGTACGTCAACAACGACAGATGGCGCGGCGCCAGATCGAACGATCGCAGGGCGTCGGGCACCGGCAGGCGTTTCGCCCGGCCGACCAGTCGCGGCATGAGCAGCACCATCGCCCGGACGCTCTCGTCCAGGGACAGCCCGTCGTGCTCCGTTGACATACCCTTCTCCCTCAAATACCTTTGCTTTCAAAGCTAAATTGCCGAACAGGCCCATCGTCCCATGTGGACAACTGCCCCCTTCTCGGAGGAGAACGATGACCGATCCCGCCCGGCTCCGCGCGCTGACCATCGGATTGCATCCACGAGCGCTGGACTACAGTCGCCTTCCCGATCTGGACGAGGAGCAACTCACCGCCAGGGTCGACGCCGCCAATGCCGCGCTGCGCGATACCGAATTCGATATCACACCGTGCCTGGTCTCCGCCTCGCCCGACGAGGCCGAGAACGACATCCGCGCGGTGCTGGCGACCCGGTCGTTCGACCTCGTCATGGTGGGCGGGGCGGTGCGAGCCATACCCGAGCACACCCTGCTCTTCGAGCGCGTGGTCAATCTCCTCGCCGAGGCGGCGCCGGGAATCCGGTTCTGCTTCAACACATCACCGGAGACCACCCTCGACGCCCTCCGCAGAGCGGCCGCGTTCGCCTGAATCCTGCCGGCGGCCGAGCCCTCCGGCAACGATCACAGGCAGTCGTAGACGGCAGCGACCAGGTCGTAGGCTCGCCGGTCACCGGCGAGCCAGTCGCGGCGCAGATTCGGAACGAAGGCGATCGCCACCCGGTTGTCGACATCGCCCACGCCGACCGAACCGCCCGCGCCGGGGTGTCCGAACGCCGTGGCTGCCGCGGTGTCCGGCAGCACGAAATTCTGCGACGGCAGCATGTATCCCCAGCCGAACGCCGTCTCGAGTTGCAGCACCGCGTCCATCCCGCGCACCCGCTCCCGCGCGGCCTCGGCGAGGACCGCCTGCGGCAGCAGCGTTCCCGTGACGAGGTCACGATAGAAGCTGGCGAGAGCGCGAGCTGTGACGACCAGACCCGACGCCGGCCACCCACCCGCCAGCACATCCGAATTATTGTATGCCGCAGTGGGATTGGACGAGGAGCGCATCAGCAGCGAATCCGGATCACGATACGCCTCTGCCACGCGGGCCGCCGCGGCCGCATCGATCGGCCCGCTGTCGTCGGTCCACACCATCTCGGCGGCGGGCGGGCGGGCCAGGCGCGCCGCTCGGGCGGCCTCGTCGGCGGAAACACCGATGCGCAGATCCGCACCGAAGTGGCCGCGCACATACTCACCGACCGTCGACTGGATATGGCGGCGTACGAATTCGCCCACCAGCCAGCCGAAAGTCAATGCGTGATAACCGTGTTCGCTACCCGGGCGCCACATCGGGCGCTGCGCCGCGAGGGTGCGTGCCATCAGTTCCGCGTCGGCGGCCTCGGCCACCGTGATCGGCTGCTCGAAGACGGGCAGCCCGGCGCGATGGGTCAGCATGTCGGCGAGCGTCGTGGATTCCTTGCCGGCGACCGCATACTCGGGCCACCACTCCGCGACCGGCTCGTCCGGGTCGATGCCGAGGTCGTGCGCGACGGCGAGAGCCGCCGTGGCGGTGACCGCTTTCGTGCAGGAGAAGACGACGCAGGCCGTGTCCTGCTCCCACGCCCGCCCGGTGCGTTCGTCGGCGACACCACCCCACAGATCCACCACAGCGCGCCCGTCGACGCATACCGCCACGGAGGCGCCCAGATCGCGCCCCTCGCCCAGGTTGGCGGCAAACACCTCGCGGACCGCCTCGAAGGCCGGATCCACCCATCCCTGTACGCCGGTCATCACAGAATTAGAACACGTTACAGAGACTGCCGCCGGTATTCGCCGCCGAACCCGGCGCACCGGGCGAAATGCGCGGCGGCGTGTCGCTCTGCCGCGAGTCCGAATCACCCGATAGCGTGCGAAGCGGTCGTGTGCTCTGACGGCCCGACGACGAGGAGGCAGTCATGGCTCTTCCGCTGACCGCGAACACCCTGGTGCCGCTGGCCGCCGCACTGGGGGCGAGCGCATTGGTCGCAGTCGCCTCCCTGGCGCCGGGACGCACCCGGAGGATCCCCGCGCAGGCCGACGAGGTGACCCGGCGGCGCCTGGTGCGCCAAGGTGGCGTCGCACCCACCAGCCGGCACCGGGCGGGACGAGCTCGGTGGCGTGCGGCCACATCGACCTCACGATAGGACGGATCACGAATCGAGCCATTGTTCGATCGCGTTCAGTTCAGCGGTGCAGAAGACCTCTTCCCCGCTTTCCCTGTCCAGCAGTTTCCATTTCGGTTGCGGGCGGACGCTGCGGAGGAGAACGTAGCCGGCGGTTTCGGCGCGCGCGGTGAGCTCGGGAATGCGTTCCGGCATCGGATCGGCTTGCGCTGCCGAGGTATTCGTCTCACGATCACTCATCGTCTTCGCTCCTGAGGGTGTTCGGGCGGGTGGAATCGGGACGAATGCGACCGGCCGCGACCAGCGCGGCGAAGGCCTCCCGCTTGCGCGGGCAGTCGTGATCGCGATGCATCTGCATCCAGTGGTGAGCCTCGGCCGTAGTGAAGGACCGGGCGGGCGGGGCACAGCTCCAGTCCGTGAGCCGAGCGATCGGCGACCCGCAGTTCGCGCCGTTCCATCGCTCGACGTGCCCGGTACGCGGAGAATCATCGCTCGGCCAGAAGCATCCGACAGCGAGCAGCACGACGCCGCACCCCGCCAGCACTGTGACGACGCTCGACAGGGCGTTCCACGTTCCCATCGCTCACCGGTCACGAATGGTGTTGGGGTACAGATCGTTCGCGAGTTCGCTCAGCCCGGCGAGCACCTGCTGGAAGGTTTCGATCGGCACGTCGCGCTGTCGCTGGAGACCGGAACCGTCACTGCCGACCGGGAATTCGATGCCGCGCCGATGCGCACGCTCGCGCGGGCTCAACCGCGGCGGCTCGATCCGCCGGACATGCACCAGGGTCCGATAGGCAACCTGTTTCCACGCGCACAGTTCGATACGGCAGTTCCGGTGATGCTGCATCAGATCGTGGGCCAATTCGATCTGCGAGAGATCGCAGATATCCGGTAGCGCGAGGAGAGCATCCTCGTCGATCGGCGAGTGCGGCACTGGTGGCATCTCCTTCGATAGCGTTGGGCTGGAACGCAATTCACGACCGGCGCTCGCCGGGCGGGTACGACTCGGCTATCATGTGTGGTAGCCGTGGCACAGGGGGCGCACTCCACCTGTAGCCGCACTAGCGATTCGTCAGGTTCCTCTGTTTGTGCCGACCGCAGGAGCGGTCATGCTTTCGCGTCGGTCGTGGTCGCAGCACCAGAACACCATCGACCGGCCTGGTCCGCGTGCGCGACATGAAATCCCGCCGGAAGTGCCGCAAAGCGCCAGGACGGATTACAGGAATCCAGAGGCACCATTTCACTTCGCAACGCAGAGAAAGGGGCATTCGATGGCCGAACGCGGGGAACCGCTGTCCCTGCCGAAACGCCAGCTCGGCTACTACCTCAGGCAGGCCCGGGAGGAAACCGGCATGAGCCTGGCCGAGGCCGCGGCACATATCGGACGCTCGGCACCCACGTTGATGCGTATCGAGAAGGGGCTCACCCAGAAGCTGTCGGTGCCCGAGATCGAGGCGTACTGCCGGCTGTACGAGTTCGATGAGGAGAAGGTCGAGGCGATGAAAGGACTTGCCCAGCAGGCCGATACACAGAACTGGTGGCACGAGTACGACGATCTGATTCCGGCCGACTTCGATATCTATGTGGGGTTGGAAACGGGAGCACAGGAAGTCGCCACGTACCAACCGGACCTGATTCCCGGTCTACTACAGCTCCCGGACTACGCCCGGGCGCTGATTCGCACCGCGTTGCCCGACGCTCCCGAGGAGGAAATCGACCGTCGCCTTCGGCTGAAGCTGCGACGACAGCTCCTCATCACCCGCAAGGTGCGTCCCGCCGCACTCCAGGCAGTGATTCACGAAGGGGCGCTCCGCAGGAGCGTCGCAAGCGCCAAAATCATGGGCTCTCAGATTCGCCACGTCGCGGACATGAGCACCCGCACGAACGTCGAGGTCCGAGTTCTTCCGTTCAGCTCCGGAGTCCCCCTGGGCGATCCGGTGGGCGCCTTCGTCGTTCTGCGGTTCAACGACCGCACGCGCACCGTTGTCTATGTTGAAACCTTCACCGGCAACTTGTATCTGGAGAAATCGGCTACCGTCCGCCGGTACGCTGGAGCATACGAGGAGATGCAGCTCGCCTCCCTGGATGCGTCGACCAGCAGGGCCTTGTTGCGACAGGTAGCGAAGGAGTATTTGCGATGACGGTTGATCTATCCGGCGCGAAATGGTTCAAGAGCAGCCGAAGCACCGCCACGAGAGAATGCGTCGAGGTCGCATTCCTCGATGGCAGCATGGTCGGAATCCGCGATTCCAAGAACCCGAACGGCCCTGCCCTCGTTTTCACCGCTGATGAGTGGGACGCCTTCACCGGCACGATGCTGAACGGTGGGTTCTCCCAACCACAGGCGTAGTCGACCGGCGCAGCGAGTCGGCCGGGCGGCTCGCAGTCGGTGATTCCGCACGATTCCTGTTTCAGGTCTCGACGAGCCTGAAAAGTGTTGCGCCACAGTACCACTGGCACAGCAGGGCGGCTGCCACCAGCACCGGTTCTCGGCGAGCTCCAGGCCGATCCGGCGCCCAATACCACCGCGGGAGCGCTCGGACGGTCTACACGTAACACTGCCCCAGCGCCGATGGAGGGTCAGCGCGGCATCGTCGTGTCGGCATTCGCGACGGATGATCCTACCGGTCCGCTAAGTACCGGAATCGGGCGGAAGCTCGAAAGGCACTGGGCAGGAAGGTGTCTCACTGCAGGTGAGCAGGTCCTCGCACCCGGCGGCCAACGCGGCACGCAGGGTGTCGCGGACCGCGCCGAGTTCGGCCAGCTCGGCATCGACCTCCGCAAGCTTGACGCGCGCACGGCTGCGCAATCCGGCATCGCGCCGGTGGTGACCGGTACCGGAGAGCAGGTCGGTGACCTCGTCGAGGGTGAACCCGAGCCGCTGGGCAGCCTTGATCACCCGCAGCACCG
Source organism: Nocardia sp. AB354 (assembly GCF_049538315.1). Lineage (NCBI taxonomy): Bacteria > Bacillati > Actinomycetota > Actinomycetes > Mycobacteriales > Nocardiaceae > Nocardia > Nocardia sp. AB354. The sequence continues at coordinate 89,830 of NZ_JBMVFU010000009.1, forward strand.
TCACCGCTTCCTCCGGATACAGGCGGTGCCCGCCGAGGGTGCGCTGCGGTTCGGCCAGCAGGCCGCGGCGTTCGTAGTACCGCAGGGTCTGGGTGTTCACCCCGGCCGCGGCCGCGAGCTCGCCGGTGCGCAGCCCGGTCACCGCGCACCGCCGGTGAGGCGAGCGGCGAATGCGTCGAGCACCGCCGTATAGGCCGGTGGGACAACGATACTCAGGGCCAGCCCTTCTTCGGTGGCGCCGAAGTCGAACGTGAAGAACGAGCAGCAGCTACTCTCGCGCGCCGCGAGGTCCCGGGCCCGCGGCTCGGCGTCGGCGGCGAGAATCAGGTCGAGCCGGTGAGGGCCCGGTCGACGAACAGCACGGACCGCCTCAGCGAGAAACCGATCGAACTCGGCCACCCGGATCGGCTGCTCGGCCGCGGGCAGGGTGCATGCCGGCGGCACCCAGTCGTCCTGAAGCGGAGAAATCGTCATATCTCGACGGTAAGCCTGTACCCCGGTACCGGATGCAAGCTCGAGATTCACCCGAAGACCACACGGCGATAATCCACTCTTTTCTGTATACAGATTTCGATGTACCGTTTGCGTTATGCAGACCTTGCCTGTGGCCCACACCGACGCGCTGGCCCGCTTCGGGCACGCCCTGTCGGATGCGACCCGCACCCGGATCCTGCTGAGCCTGCGCACCGGTCCGGCCTATCCGGCGGAGATGGCCGAGCAGATCGGGGTATCTCGCCAGATTCTGTCCAATCATCTTGCGTGCCTGCGCGGATGCGGGCTGGTCGTAGCGGTCCCCGAGGGTAGGCGTAACCGTTACGAACTTGCCGACCACCGCATCGCCGCCGCCCTCGAAGACCTGCTCGGGCTGGTGCTCGCGGTCGATCCGGCCTGCTGCCCCGCCGCCGAGACCGAGGGCTGCTGCTGATGTCGCAGTCGCTGGGTATGCCGGGTGTGCCGTCGACCGTGGCGGCCGGCCCGTCGTCGCAGCGGCGTGCCGTGCTGGCGCGGCGGATCCGCTGGTTCGTGGCCGCGACCATCTCCTACAACGTCCTCGAGGCGATCATCGCGCTCACCGAGGGCAGCCGGGCGTCCTCGACCGCGCTGATCGGATTCGGACTGGATTCGGTGATCGAGGTGTCTTCCGCGGCTGCGGTGGCGTGGCAGTTCGCCGGACCGAACCCGGAGGCCCGGGAGAAGATCGCGCTGCGCATCATCGCGTTCTCGTTCTTCGCACTCGCGCTCTACGTCACCGTCGACTCGATCCGCAGCCTGCTCGGAATCGGTGAAGCTCGCCACTCCCCCATCGGAATCGGTTTGGCCGCAGTCAGTTTGGTTGTGATGCCCATCCTGTCGGCCGCGCAGCGACGCGCCGGCCGCGAACTGGGCTCCGCCAGCGCGGTCGCAGACTCCAAACAGACCCTGCTCTGCACCTACCTGTCGGCCGTCCTGCTCGTCGGTCTCCTGCTCAACGCCCTGTTCGGATGGTCGTGGGCCGATCCGATCGCCGCACTGGTCATCGCCCTGATCGCGACGAAGGAGGGTGTGAACGCCTGGCGCGGCGACACTTGCTGCCCCGCCCCGGCACCCCTCGGCCCGCACCAGAGCGACGACCACACCTGCGACTGCGAGCACCCGTGATCGCGTGTAAGTAGCCGCGCATCGGCGCGAAAACCTGTTGCCGGACAACCGGGACCACTGCTACCTTTCCCGGAGCCGTGCAAGAGAACGAGGAGGTGGTACCCGTGAACGCAGTATCGACATGGGTGCTCCCCTCAGGGGTCACGGTCGGGCGATAGGTCGTCCGGGAGCGCCGCGAAAGCACTCCCGAAAGGCACGACCATGCATTTCACCTCGGAACAGCGTCTCGACGACGACGTCCTCGAACGCCGTTTCACCCTCGGCGAGATCCCCGGCATCCTGTGGACGCCGGCATCCGCCCCCGCACCCACACCCCTGATCCTGCTCGGCCATCCCGGCGGACTGGACAAGATGTATCCCCGTCTGGCGGGCCGGGCCCGGCGCACCGTGGCGCAAGGCTACGCCGCGGCCACGATCGAACTCCCCGGCAGCGGTGACCGGCCCCGTTCCCCCGACGCCGAGCAGGCCCGCGCCGATCTGCGCCGGGCGGTTCAGGCCGGCGAGCCGGTCGACGACGAGATCGTGGACCGGCTCGTCCTACCGCTGGTCGACAAGGCGGTACCGGAATGGCGGGTCACCCTGGACGCCCTCCTGTCACTGCCCGAGATCGGCGGGCCGGTCGGGTTCTCGGGAGGGGTGATCGCCATCGCGCTCCGGCTGGCGGTCGTCGAGCCACGCATCGTGGCTGCCGTGTTCTTCGCCGGAAGTTTCGTGCCCCGCAGCATGTTCGACGAGGCCCGGCAGGTCACCATCCCGCTGCTGGTCCTGCTGCAGTGGGACGACGAAGGAAACGATCGGCAGCAGGCCCTCGACCTGTTCGACGCCTTCGGCTCGAAGGAAAAGACGCTGCACGCCAACATGGGCGGGCACACCGGCGTCCCACACTTCGAGGGAGACTACGGAGACCAGTTCTTCGCACGGCATATGAAGTGATGCCGCGCAGCGTCTCTCGACCTGCACCCCATGCGGTCCCGTCGGCATGTCGCTGCGCATAACGGTGCACACCGCACCGCCCTATGCGGTTTTCCGCGATTTTCATCGAGGTTTGCACGATATGTTCGGCCGAGACAGACCCGCCGCTATCGCACCAGCATCCAGTCGAATGTCGTTGCGGTGTCAGCAGTTGCCGCCACGATGACGGGAGCTCGCAGCTGACCCGACCGGCCGCGCCGGTCGGGTCAGCATCCCCGCGAATCACGCGAGGCCGTTGGTCGGTCACCGGGAGGGGTCCGGGTGATTTCGTTGATCGTTCGCGTCAAACGCGGCGCCGCCTGGTCGCTGTCGTGAGCCGACAAAGCTTGGTTGACGATCAGCCAATCTTCGATGTTGTTACCACCGACGTACTTGCGAAAACAGTTGTAGATCGCGTAGTAGGCGAACTCGACCGGGTCGGGGAAGGCGAGATCATCGTCTTGCAGCGCGGTGATGGGCTCGAGATACCGGTTGCCGACATCCGCGAGATCCACACCGGCCCCGGCAGAGCGAAGGGCATCGGCGGGAAGCTCGACATCCACGTGGTGCCGCATTCCGACAACCGAGTCGCGATAGCGTAGCGCGCTGGGCTTCTCCCGCACGTAACCGATCCAGGTCGGCAGCGCATCCTCGCACAGCGACAGGTGAACCCGTCGTCTGTACTCGGTTCCGAGTTGGAAGAAAAGGGCGCTCGGCGTCATGAACGACACTCTGCCAAGTGGCGCATCAGTTTTCGATCGCCGGTGCCGGCGGGCGCTCTTGCGGGGTCACTTGGTCGATGGCGGCTCGGTCCGAAGCGGCTGTGCGCGAGCATGTTCGCACGCGCACTACCGTTGCCTTGGCCGCGTCTTCGGAAGGGCCTGCGGACTGCGGATTCAGTAGCCGACGGTGAAACGCCGCTGCACGAAGCGAGGAGTCTCGATCTCGTCGAGTAATGCGACGGCGGTGTCCTCGAACGAGATACGACTGCGGCCGTCGCGGTCGAGGACCGGCTGGTCTCCGCCCACCCGGAAGCGGGCGGTGCGCTCGCCGGGGCCGATCTGCTCGGCGGAGCTGAGATAGGTCCACAGGCGGTTCGACGTCCGCAGCACAGTCGCGTACACGGTGGGGTCCGCGATATCGCCACTCTCCGCGAGCGAACCGAACCAGCTCAGCGGTGACGGGCAACGAACGTCCCGTCATGCCGCATATCGCGCCGCCGAACTCGCCCCCCGACTCGGACGTGCCGAAACCCACTGGGGGCAGTCATCCCGGCCCGGCGAGGCTATGACTCGCATCACAGGTTGTTATCCCGCAGTCGTGGGCGGTGTCGCGTGGGCGTGCCCGAACACAACGGCATTCGCCCACAGTCGTGGCGATCGGCAGCGGCTACGTCGCCGGCGTGGCGGCGTCGACGACCAGCCGCACTCAACCAGTGAACAGGACAAACCATGACGAGCAACATCGAGTCGAGTGAACTGACCGGGAACTACGTCATCGATACCGAGCACACCCGAATCGGGTTCATCGCCCGGCACACGATGTCCACGAGGGTGCGCGGTAGCTTCGGCGAGTTCGAGGGCAGCGCGCACCTGGACGGTGACCACCCGTCGAAGTCGAACGCCCAGCTCATAATTCGGGCACAGAGCCTCGACACCGGTAACAAGCGGCGCGACGATCTGGTGGCAAAGAAGTTCCTCGGTGCAGACGACCACCCGACCATCACCTTCACTCCGACCGAGGTCGAACAGACCGGCGCAACCATCCTCAGAGCCACCGGCGACCTGACTATCCGCGGCGTCGCCGCACCCGTCACCGTCGACTTCGAATCGACTGTCAGGCAACGCGATACGCGCGGGATCGTCCGGCTCGGCCTCACCGGCAGCACCACCGTCGACCGCAAGGACTGGGGCGTGCATTGGAAGGCGGCCGTCGGCATGGTCAGCCCGAAGGTCACCCTGGAATTCGACGTCGTCGCGGTGCGCCGGTCCTGAGCGACAGCGGAAACGCTTGTCCGCCATAGCAAGAGAAGGAGAAGGTAGATGACGGCCGATCGGGCACCACAGCGGAGACGCCGGCGGTGGTGGGTACTCGTGGCGGCGTCGGTCCTGCTGGTGATCGGTATGGTGGCGCCGGCCCGGGCCGATACGGGCACGGACCCGGCGCCCGGTGAATGGCTGTATGCCGACACCCCGGCGGCGCGGTTCCACTATCGGAAAGCGGGCGAGGGACCGCCGCTCATCCTGCTGCCGGGCGGGACCCTATGGTCGTATACCTACCGCGACATCATCCCGGCGCTCGCCACAGACCACACCGTCTATGCCGTCGATCCGCCCGGCACCGGGTACACGACGCTGCACGATCCCGGCTTCGGATACGACGTGCATGCCATGGCGGATGCGTTGCGCCAGTTCGTATCCGCGGTCGGGCTGACACGTGCGTCCGTCCTCGCACATTCCCTGAACGGTTCCGTCGCGGTGGATTTCGCCGCACGGTATCCGCAACAGGTAGATCGTTTGGCACTGCTCGCGCCGCTGGTCCTCGACACCCGGCTCAACGCGAACATGCAACTGATGCGGCAGCCGGTCATCGGCGAACTGGCCACATCGGTGATGACCAGGGACATCTATCGAGCGAGCCTGCGGGACGCCTACGCGCATCCGGAAATACTCACCGAGGACCTGACCGACACGTATTGGGCGCCGCTCAGCCGTTCGGAGAATCGGACCGCCATGTGGAAGCAGCCTCGACACCTCGATCTGGCGGCCGTACAGCGAGAGGCAAGCGAGGTCCGCGCCGACACGCTGATCCTGTGGGGTCAGAACGACCGTGTCGTCGATCCGTCGCAGGCCCAGCCGCTCGCGCGGCTGATCCCGACGTCCAGGCTGCGGATCGTCCCCGGCGCCGGACACAATGTCCACGAGGACGATCCAGCCACGGTCACAGCCGCCCTCACCGAGTTCTTCGGCCCGCACTAGCCTGCGGACGAGTTGGGCACCGGGGATGAGGATGCGATTCCGGCTGTTGCGAGGTGACGCGTGTCACGCCGTGTTACGTCGTGGGCGTTTCCGGTGTCTGATGGGCATGACTGATCACAGCGACACCACCGAAATCGTCGTCATCGGCGGCGGATACGCAGGCGTCATGGCGGCCAACCGGCTGCGCAAACGCCAGGACGTGACCGTCACGCTCGTCAATCCCCGTCCGCGCTTCGTCGAGCGTATTCGGCTCCACCAGTTCGTCGCCCGAACCCGCGATGCCGCCCTCGACTACGACACGCTGCTCGGCAACGGCGTGCGGCTGCTGGTCGACCGCGCCACCCGCATCGACACGGGTGCCCGCACTGTGCTGCTCGCATCGGGGCGTGTTCTCGACTACGACTACGTGATCTACGCCGTCGGCAGTACCGCCGACTCGCCCACCTCCGTACCTGGCGCGGCCGAATTCGCCCACCCTATCGGCGAGTGGGAGCACGCCGAACGACTGCGGACCGCGATCGACGAATTGGCCCGGGATGCCCGGATCACCGTTGTCGGTGGCGGTCCCACCGGCATCGAAACCGCCGCCGAACTGGCTGATCAGGGCCGCGCCGTCACGCTGGTGGGTGGCGGCCGGTTGGCGCCGACGTTCCGGGAACCGGCCCGGCGCTCGGTGCTGAAATGGCTGTCCTCGAACCAGGTCGAGGTGCTCGAGGATGCGCGGGTGGCGAAGGTGTGGCCGGACGCGGTGACATTGGCGGGTGGCACGGTGCTGGCCGGCGCTCTCACGATCTGGAGCGCCGGATTCGGTGTGCCGGATCTCGCTGCCGACAGCGGCCTGCCCGTCGATGCGCTGGGCCGGCTACTCACGGATGAGACACTGACCAGCGTGGGCGACGATCGCATCATCGCGGCCGGTGACGCTGCCGCACCCTCGGGCCGGCCGCTGCGTATGAGCTGCCAGGCCGCCGCGCCGCTGGGTCTGCACGCCGCCGATACCGTCCTGGCACGCATCGCCGGCACCCGTCCCGGCGTGCTGAACATCGGGTTCATCGGCACCGGTATCAGCCTGGGCCGCCGCGCCGCGGCGGTGCAGTTCACCCACCGTGACGACACGGCCGGAAAACTTCACCTCGGCGGTCGCTGGGGTGTCCCGATCAAGGAGGCGGCGAGTAATGGTGCGGTGACGGGAATTCGGAAGGAAGCCCGCAAACCCGGCTCGCTCTCGATCTACAAGGGTGCCGGAAACCGGCACCCGCTGCCGGCGGCGGAGAACGTCACGCGATGACCGCCACTACCAAACACGCCGAGCGGTTCACCTTGCTGCGACCGCTGTTGTTCACGATCGTCTACGAAATCCTGGGCTCCGCGACGGAATCCGATGATGTGCTCCAGGACAGCTACTTGCACTGGTCCCGGGTGGATCTCGCGATCGTGCGGGATACCAAATCGTATCTGGCACAACTGGTGACTCGGCAGGCTCTCAACGCGGTACGGGCCGGTTCCCGCCGACGCGAGGACTACGTCGGTCCGTGGCTGCCCGAGCCGCTGCTGATCAGCGAACAGGATGCGGTCAGCGATGTGGTGCTCGCCGAATCGGTATCGATGGGGATGCTGGTGCTGCTCGAAACGCTCACTCCGGATGAGCGCGCGATCTTCGTGCTGCACGAGGTATTCGGCTTCGCCTACGACGAAATAGGTTCGGCGATAGGCAAATCCGCGACCGCGGTGCGCCAGATGGCCTACCGTGCCCGTGCCCACGTCCAAGCGCGACGCAACCGATTCGGGCCTGTCGACTCCGCCCGCACCGCCGATCTCACCGAACGGTTCCTGGCCGCGGCGACCACCGGCGACCTGTCCGGACTGCTGGCGCTACTCGCACCCGATGTCGCCTTCACCACCGACAGCGGAGGCAAGGTCAGCGCGGCCGGCCCGCGGGCGCGGGGAGCGCAGGATGTGGCCACCATTGTGATCGACGTATTCCACATGGTCGGACGGGTGCCCGGCTTGCGGCTCGAGTCGGCGACCTACAACCACACCCCTGCGATCGCGATCTACGACGGCGATCGACAGGAGGCCGCCTGCCTACTCGAGAGCGCCGAGGGCCGGATCACCAACCTCTACATCATCCGAAATCCGGACAAACTCGCGACCCTCGCGGTCCCGCGCGCCATCACGCGCAGCGACCCGACCGGGCACAGGCCATAACGCGCCCCGGCCGGCGCCCATCCTGGGCGGGACGGCCGGCTCGGTTCGTCCACGTCGGTCGGTTACCACGCTGCCAAGTGGCGCAGGGATATCCGTTCACCCGGTTCCGGTTGGCGCTCTTACGATTTGCGCACCTTTCGCGCGTCAGGGCCGTGTGGCGACCACCTCGGACGCGACCTCGAGGAAGTTCAGGTCGGTGACGGCCGGAACCAGGATGAACTCGTCGCACCCGGCCCGCTCCGCGCCGTCGAGAATGCCTGCGAGCGCCTCGGGACTCGACGCCCGCGCCGACGCGGCGACGATGTCGGCCAGGTCGGGTCCGAGGAAGCCGAGGTAGCGAGCGGTGAAAGAACGCAGGGCCTCGGACGCGTCGGTGACGCCCAAGGCGGTGAAGCAGCCGCTGACCTTGCGCGGGGGCGTCGTACGACCGGCCTCGGCCCAGCATCGGTCGGCGCGTTCGCCTACCTTGGCGATCTCCTCGGCGTCGCCGGAGATGCTGAAGCCGGAGATGCCGTCGGCCCACCGCGCCGCCCGGCGCATCGCCTTGGGCCCCATCGCGCCGGCGAGGATGATCGGCCCATCCGGCTGCACGCACGCCGGCCCGATCGGGTCCGCGCCCTCGAACGGGGGCTCGCCGGCCAGCAGTGACTTCAGCTCGGTGACCTTGTCGTCGAGTCGCTGGTGCCGTCGCTCGAATTCGGCGCCGAGAGCGCGGTAGTCGTGCTCGCGAGCGCCGACGCCGACGGCTACCTCGAGACGGCCGTTCGCGAGCTGGTCGAGAGTGCCGATCTGCTGGGCCACCATCGCCATCGGGTGCTGTGGGAGCACCCAGAGGTTCGCCAGGACCTGCACTCGCTCGGTGACCGCGGCGCAGGCGCCCAGCGTCGCGACCATCTCCGGATTCGAGAACGTCACTCGCTCACCCACGGAGACGCTCGAAAACGGGCCCGCGTCGATTCGCCGGGCCCAGTCGAGCGTCGTACCCGGTCCGTAGCCGGGAGCCATCTGCGGAAGTGCGACACCGATCTTCATGGGGCGACCCTTTCAGACCCACCCGGCCCCGGTCACGCGATCCCCGATATCTCACAGCCTCCGCATTCGGTTCGTCCTCGACAGACACCGACAACAGATTCCTGTGCTTCCTGTTCTTCGTCCTGCACGCCGACTGACAACCGCAGCCTCGGGCGCGGCCAGTCCTGGATGTCCGGACGATGCCCCGGATTCTCGACCGGGATCCCCGCGCGCAGGGACTGGCACCCACACCTGCATGCCTCTAAAATAGAGGCATGGTCGAAAGTCTCATCCTGCCGGTGTGGCAATCGAAAGACGCCACGCGACTGCCGGCCTTGCTCGCCGAAGGCGTGACCTTCTCGAGCCCGGTCGCCGACTACCACGGGCGCGCCCGCGCGGCACATCTGCTGGCCACGATCGCGACGGTGCTCGACTCGGTGCAGCAGACGCGGCAGTGGACCGACGGGCAGCAACGGATATTCGCCTTCGCCGCCCGATTCGCCGACCAGGAACTCCAGGGTGTGTTGCGGGAAGAACTCTCCGAGACCGGCAGCTTGACCCACGTGACACTGTTCCTGCGACCGTATCGGGCATTGCGCGCGGCCATCGCGGAAATGGCACGGCGACTGGAAGATTCGCCCCCGCCGCAGGCGGCATGACCGTGGCGGCCGAAACGCCGCGTCCGGGGCGCCCGGTGCGCGGATCGACCACCGGGCGCCCGATCATGGCGCTGTTCGATCTGCTCGGGCGGCGGTGGGTGCTGCGGGTGATCTGGGAACTCGATCAGGCCCCGGGTCCGCTCACCTTCCGCGAACTGCGCACCGCATGTGGCGACCTCTCCTCGAGCGTGCTGACCCGCCGGCTGTCCGAACTCACCGAGGCGCGCCTGGTCGAACACCACGAGGGTTATCGGCTGACCCGCGCCGGGCGCACACTCGTCGAGCGACTCACACCGCTGACGCAATGGGCGACGGAGTGGCGCATGACGATGGACGAGTAGCCACTCCGGGCCAGAGGGCAGCGGTAACGCTCATTCGGATACCGCACCGGGCCGTCGAGGTCGCGCCGGAATCCTCGAACCAGCCTTCACGTATCAAAAATAGATTTATGAGACGGGCGGGCCGTCGTCGGAAGTTGTGAGGTTCCGATAGACGGTCGCACGGGACACGCCCAGGCTCGCGGCGATCTCGTCGACGGTACATTCGCCGGAATCGCGCATTCGCCGAGCGGTTTCGACCATCGCGGGGGTCATCGCACCCGGTCGGCCGCGACCGGTCCGGCGCCGCGAGATGTCGGCGGACCGCCCGGACGCGCGAGCAGTGACACGGGGCGGCGCCCCACCCAGCAGTCGCTGCACCCCATCGAGAATGGCTGCGCGTAAACGCTTTTCACTCTGGTCGGCAAAGAACACCACCGGATCACTGAGCGCCGCGTAGATCTGCGCGGCCCGGACCCGGGCGGTGAAATCCGCGTCGGGGCCGGCGAGCAATGCCTGCGCGGTCAGGGCGATGTCACGCAGCCGCCGGTAGGTGGCAGTATCGGCCGACAGCGCCTGGTCCTGCATATGTATCCGCAGCAATGGCCGATGCTGGAGCCACGTATCGATGAGCCCTTCGGCCACTGCCCACCGTCGCGCGTCCGGATCCCGGATGGATCGGACCGACTCGAGCATGGCCTCGGTATCTGCGAGCAATGGTTCGACCAAGGCGACGACGATGTCGCTCTTGCTCGGAAAGTGATAGAGCACAGCCGTTTTGGTCAGTCCGACCTGCTCGGAGATCTCCCGCACGGAGACGGCGTGGTAGCCGCGCTCGGCGAACATCACCAGCGCGGTGCGCAGGATTCGAGCACGCGAATCGTCGGTCACGATCCCGATCCTATCCCTTGACTGACCGACGGTCAGCACCTTATCGTTGAGACCTGACCAATGGTCAGTATTTTTGCGACAAGGAGGACGCGGTGAAGAACGAGCGGATTCTGATTTCCGGCGCCGGTATCGCCGGACAGGTGTTGGGGTACTGGCTGGCACGGCACGGATTTCGGCCCACCGTGGTGGAACGGGCACCCCGGTTGCGGACCGGCGGCCAAGGGGTCGATATCCGCGATCAGGCGATCGACGTGGCCGAGAAGATGGGGATCATGGCGCGGGTGCGGGATTCCGCGGCCGACGTCGCGGGAATGAGATTCGTCCGCGCCGACGGACGCGACCTCGCTCGGATCGACATGCAAGGAATCAAGGAGAAGTACGGCAGCACCGAGGCGGAGATCATGCGTGGCGATCTCGTCCGGATCCTGCACGACATCACCGCCGACAACGTCGAGTACATCTTCGGCGACTCCATCCGCGGGCTCGAGCAAGACGCCGACGGTGTCACCGTCACCTTCGAGCATGCGCCGACGCGACGCTTCGACCTGGTGATCGGAGCCGACGGCCTGCACTCGGCGGTCCGGCGACTGGCCTTCGGCCCGGAGTCCGACCACGTGCGGCACATGGACCACTACTTCGCCTTCGGTAACACCGACTCGGCGTTGGGACCCGACCGGTGGATGACGGTCTTCAATACGCCGGGACACTTCGCCGGGATCTACCGCTCGGGCAACCACACACAGGCCAAGGCGTATCTCATGTTCCGCAGTCCGCGGCGCGATATCGACCCGCGCGACCAGGAGGCGGCGCGGGCGCTGCTCGCCACCGAGTTCCGTGGCGAAAACGCCTGGCACGTGCCGGAATTGCTGCAGGGCGTACTCGCCGATCCCGACGCCTACATCGACACGCTCGGCCAAGTTCGCATGAATTCCTGGTCGATCGACAGGGTCGCGCTGGTCGGCGACGCCGCCTACTGCGCATCTCCGGCCTCGGGCGCCGGGGCCGAACTGGCGTTGATCGGCGCCTATCGGCTCGCGGGTGAACTCGCAGCCGCCGGCGGCGACCATCGCATCGCCTTTCACCGGTACGAGCGGGCCCACCGGCCGTTGGTCGACCGCAAACAAAAGATCGGCCCCAACCTGCGACTGATGGCCCCCAAAACACGGGTCGGCATCGCCATGCGCAACCTCATCACCCGCCTGCCGCTCCTGGAATCGATGGCCGGAATGGAACGCATCATGGCGCCCAAGTCCGTCGAGCAGCTCCCCGACTACAGGCCGCCGGCAGCGACGATCGCGGAATGAACCGCTTCGGCGCACAGTGCCATCGCGGTTCGCCTCGCGCCCGCTGGTCCCTCGTCGACGCCGGCCGAGTTCAGCCGGAATCAGGAATCTTTGTCCTTGCGAAGTTCGTCCGGTGGTTTGTTCTCGGTGACCTGCTCGTCGACCGAGTCGGCGAAGGCCGTTCCGGCGACCATGCCGTCGGTACCGGGTACGACGACGCTGGCCCGGGCGCCGGGCTCGTAGATCTTGTCCAGCCGGTCGGCTTCCTTCTTGGCCCGCTCGCGGGTTTCCCGATCCGGTTCCGGCGCGGCCGTCTCGGCGGGCTTGGCCTCCGAGGCATCTGATGTGTTCTCTGTCATAGTGGCGTGATTCCCGCCCGTCCCGCTCTTACACGGGCTCTGCGATCATCGAGGTCGGCGTTCGACATCGGTCCGGTGTGGCGGGGCCTGTGGCATCCCCCTGTGAACCTCGCGACCGGGCCGGTCCGCGACATCGACCGGTGAAGTGCCCCGTCGGACTACCCGCAGCCTGTGCCGGCATCGCGGCGCCGAGTGCGCGCCGGCACGACCTCGCGAGCCCTGGGCACCGTGCTGCACCCGCACATGATCCCAGTCCCGTAGGGCGCCGAGCCGGCTCGAAAGGCCGGACCATACTGCGCACGTCCTGCGATGACGCATAACGCGCACACCGTAGCGACTACTCGGGCTTGCGACTGGTGAAGTCGAAGGATCCGCTGTCGATGCCCCAGGAGATGATCCGTTCGGGGATGATGCGGATGACCGCGCGTTCCTGGGGCGGGAACGGAGGCTCCTCGTCGTCGAGCGCAACGGCCGTGCCGCGCACCTCGATGCCGCGAATTTCGTAGGGCTCCAACGACACCTGCTGGTCGACGACGAACGACACGCGGCTGCCCGCCTCGACGTTGCGATACTTTCGGCTGGCGCGCATGCGCATACCCCCGATGTCGATGGTGCCGTCGGCGTTCACCCGATAGCTGGTCGGGTTGTTCTGCACGACGCCGTCGGGGGCCACCGTGGCGAGGCGGCCGATCCCGGCCTCGGCGAGGAACTTCTGCTCGTTGATGGTGAAGGTCATGTCGATTACTCCTCGGTGAACTCGAATCACGGTGCGCCCCCGGCGATCAGCCGGAGTTGTCGGTGGCGCCGAGCGTCAGCGATCCGGCTTCCCTACCGAAATCTATCAGCGCTAGCGACTAGAGCGACGGTAACATCATATTCGATAGATTGTCTAGTGTTGCTAGATTTCAGTCCGTAGAAACGGGTTTACGCTCGAATCAACAAGCTCCACAGGCTGTTCCGCCCGAGCGAATACAACGACCTCGGCAGCACCGATGAATTCTCCGCGGCCCCGCCGTCGACACCACTGGATACCGACAGCACTGGGCCCGTCCCAGCGCGGGAACAAGCACAGGGAGGCAACGATGGGCACTCACGGACCCGAGCGGGGGCAGACGAACCGTTCAGTGATCGGCACGGGTGTGCAGGGGGCGCTGTGAGCAGCACTCGAGTGTTGGTGACGGGGGCGAGCATCGCCGGGCCCGCGCTGGCCCACTGGCTCGTCCGGAGGGGCGCCGAGGTGACCGTGGTGGAGCGGGCGCCCGAGCTGCGACCCGGCGGTCAGGCCGTGGACGCGCGCGGAGTGACCAAAGAGGTCATCCGGCGGATGGGACTCGACGCGGCGGTTCGCGCCGCGCGCACCGAGACCGCCGGCGCGTACACCGTGGACGCGAACGGCACAGTGCTGGAGACCTTTCGGGCGGACGACGACGGCGGCGACGGATACATCTCCGAGATCGAAATTCTGCGAGGGGACCTGTCCCGGGTGCTCTACGACGACACCCGCGACGGTGCCGAATACCTCTTCGGCGATCGGATCGCCGAACTGACCCAGGACGCGGACGGGGTCGACGTCGTCTTCGCGGGCGGCGATCAGCGGCGCTTCGACCTGGTGATCGGGGCGGACGGACTGCACTCGGCGTTGCGCGCCATGGTTTTCGGCCCGCGCGAGCAGTTCATCCGTCACCTCGGGCAGGCACTGGCCTTCTACACCGTGCCCAACGAGTTCGGGCTCGGGCGCTGGCTGATCGATTATCAGGAGTCCGGGCGGTCCGCCGGTCTGCGACCCATCCCCGACGCCACCAAGGCCATGGCCATGTTCTCCTTCACCGCCGCCGACCTCGACGTCGACTACCGCGACGTCGAGGCCCAGAAGCGCCTGCTCCGAGAACGGATGGCGGGCATGGAGTGGTTGACTCCGCGCATCCTCGCGCATCTGGACGACACCCCGGACTTCTATCTCGACCAGGTCGCCCAGGTGGTGATGGACCGATGGTCCAGCGGTCGGGTGGGGTTGCTCGGGGACGCGGCGTTCAGCTCCTCACCGCTGTCCGGGCAGGGCACCGGCCTGGCCCTGGTCGGCGCCTACCTGCTGGCCGGAGAACTGGCGGCCGCCGACTGGGACCCGAAAATCGGATTCGCCCGCTACGAGGAACAGATGCGCCCGTACGTGGAGGCCAACCAGGAAATCGGCCGATTGCACGCCCGCAGCCGTGAGGTCCCCACGCTCGATTCCGAGCCGAGCCCCGATTTCACCGGCGAATGGTTCGCCGACCTGATCGAACGCGCGCTCAACGGCGTCGAGCTGCCCGACTACGCGGGTGTGCCCGACTCCAAGATCACGGCCACACCGCCGACCACCTCAGCTGCCGGACCCCGGTAGGCCCCCGCCGAGTCGAGTGCGCCCTCCCGCCCGCTCCCCCGCATCGGAGGACTGGGCCGGCTCTGCGGCCGGCCCGAAGTGGGCGGAGAGGCGCTCGCACAACGGAATCAGAGCGGACTCCTCGATCCGCGGACCGCTGTCCCACGAGTCGACTACCTCGAAAGCCGATGTGGCACTGGGGCTGCGGCGCTGGAGCATGCCGGCCGGACCGGCGATGACGCGGTGTTCAGAACATCCCGTTCGGGATCTGATCGGGTTCGGGGACGGGCTGGACGACATCCCAGTGTTCGATGATCTGCCCACTCTCGAGCCGCCAGATATCCACGACGGCGACATCGGGCTCATCGCCTCCGGGGGACATGCGGTAATGCAGTACCACGTAGTCGTCCTCGGCGATGACCCGCGCGAGTTCGAGGTGGGCGCCGGCGACCGGGGCGGTGATGACGAACTCGATGAAATCTTCTCGGCCGCTGGGGTTTCCGGGGCTGTGCTCGATGAAGTTCTCGTGCAGCAGGGTGCGGAGCACGTCGACGTTTCCTGCCGCGAACTCGCGGAAGCCGTCGACGACGAGTTGTTTGTCGGTCTTGTGCATACGACGACTGTTGCTCAGGTGCGCGGGGCGCGTCGATTACATGCGGTGTAATGGCGGCGGCACCCGGTGAGC
Source organism: Nocardia sp. AB354 (assembly GCF_049538315.1). NCBI lineage: Bacteria > Bacillati > Actinomycetota > Actinomycetes > Mycobacteriales > Nocardiaceae > Nocardia > Nocardia sp. AB354. The sequence goes on from NZ_JBMVFU010000009.1 coordinate 105,169, forward strand.
GAGCAGACTCTGAGCATGACGAGCGACCGGCCGATCGGGGAACTGCTGCGCGAATGGCGGCACCGCAGTCGCTCGAGCCAGCTGGATCTGGCCATTCAGGCGGAGGTGTCGCCTCGGCACATCAGTTTCGTCGAAACGGGACGGACGATTCCCAGCAGCGCGATGGTCCTGCATCTGGCCGAGCAGTTGCGGGTGCCGTTGCGGGAACGCAATCGACTGCTGGTCGCCGCCGGGCACGCACCGGTCTTCCGGGAGCAGCCCCTGCACGATCCCGATCTGGCCCGAGCTCGGGAGACCGTCCAGCAGGTGCTGCTGGGGCACGAACCCTATCCGGCGCTCGCGGTGGACCGTCGATGGAATCTGTTGCTGTCCAACAGTGCCGTCGACGTATTCCTGCACGGAGCCGATCCGGCGCTGCTGGGCCCGCCGGTCAACATGATGCGATTTGGGACTGCATCCGGACGGGCTGGCGCCGAGAATCCGCAATCTGGACCAGGTGCGCGGGTACCTGCTGCCCCGGCTCGCCCACCAGGCCGCACGCACGGGAGATCCGCAGCTGCACGCGTTGTACGCGGAACTGGCGGAGTTCGGCCCCGCGCACGAGCCTCAGCCTCCGGACCCCACCGAGATCGCCCTGCACATCCGGCTCGAACATCGCGGGACAGAGCTGTGCTTGATCAACACGGTCACAACCTTCGGCGCGGCGTTCGACATCACGCTGGACGAGATCGCCGTCGAAGCCTATTTCCCCGCCGATCTCGCGACCCGCCGGTTCTTCCAGACGAGCGCAACGACCGACGACCCGCGGTAGCCGAACCCGCCCGAGACTCGGGCCCGCCCGCCGAGGCCGGCTGATACTCTCCGCTTCATGCCTGTGATCGTTGCCACCATCACCCCGAAGCCCGACAAATTCGACGAGGTCGCGGAACTCCTGACCCGTCTCATCCCGGACGTTCACAACGAGGACGGGTGTGAGCTCTACGCCCTGCACCGGGGCAAGGACCGCTTCGTGTTCATCGAGAAGTGGCGCGACATGGCGGCCCTGGGCGCGCACGGCGCCGGGCCGAGCCTCGAGGCGTTGAACGAAGGACTCGAAGGCCTGGTCACCGGCTCGCTGGACGTCCAGGTTCTCGAAGCAGTCCCCGCGGGCGACCCGGACAAGGGCGCCCTCTAACCATTCCCTCGCGCCGCGCGGTGGCCGGACCGCGCGGCGTTTGTCATGCGCTCACCCCTCGCTGCGAGGCCCCGCTATCGCAGCCGCGACGATCGTTTCGAGCTCGGCGCCGATACGGTCGAGCGCTCTGGTGCTGCGCTCGGCGCGGCACATCGCCACACTTCCCTCGACGGCGGCGACGGTCAGCGTGGCGATACGCTCGGCGTCGGCGTCATCGGCTCCTTGGTCGCGCAGCGACGCGCTCAGCAGTTCGGTCCATCGAGCGAAGGCGGCGGCCGCTGCTTCGCGAGGGCCTTCCTCGACGTCGGCGAGCTCTTCGACCGACACTGCCAGTACGGGACATCCGGCCCGGAAATCGTTGTCCACCAGAATCTTTCGCCACGTGGCGAGGAACGCACGTAATCCTTCGACCGGTCCGTTGTCGAGCTCACGGACCAACAGCACGGCGGTCAGGTCACCGGCGAAGGTGACGGCCTCGGTGGCCAGCTGCGTCTTGCCACCGGGAAAGTAGTGGTACGTCGACCCCAGCGGCGCATGGGCGTATTTGGCCAGTTCGCGCACACTGGTGGCGTTGAGGCCGCGCCGCCGGATCATATCGGCCGCGCCGGCCACCAACTTCCGGCGTGCGTCCTGAGATTCCGCCACCCTAGCTCCTTGTCTATAACGCCCGTCATATAGTAGCGTGCGCCGATTATAACGGTCGTTATAAGTCGTTTCCCGAAGCGAAGGAGCACATCGATGCCGATGATCCACCTGACCGTGCCCGCCGGAGCCCTGTCCGGCCCGGCGCGCGACGAGCTGTTGCGATCACTTCCGACGACGCTGCTGAAGTGGGAAGGAGCGCCGGACACCGCGTTCTTCCGAGCGCAGGCGTGGTGCCGCGTCGAGGGCGTGGCCGCCGGCGGATTCGCCGCACTCGAAGACGACCTGCCGCGCTTCCGGGTGGATGTGACCGTTCCCGAAGGCGGCCTGTCGCCACGCCGCAAAGCCGGACTCGTCACCGACGTCACCGAGCAGGTGCTCACCGCGGCCGGTCTCGCCGACGGCGACGCCTGGCGGGTGTGGGTACTGATCCACGAACAACCGGAGGGCACCTGGGGCGCCGGCGGAAGCATCGTGAAATTCAAGGAGCTGGCCGCGCTCGCACAGGGACAGCGCGACAATGCGTGAGCTGCAGTTCATCCGAGCCGGTCGGCTGGAGTGGCGGGAACGGCCCGCACCGGCGCTGCGCGATGCGCGCGACGCGCTGGTGCGCCCGATCGTGGCGGGCCGATGCGACGGCGACACCCTGCCGATTCACCGGCATGTGTCCCGGGCCATGCAGTTCGGCATCCGGGCGGGGCTGATCGATCCGGTCGTGGGCAGTATCTGCGGGCCGGTCCCGTTCCGGGGCCCGTTCGGCATCGGGCACGAATGCGTCGCCGAGGTCGTCGAGGTCGGCGCGGACATCACGACCCTGCGTCGCGGTGACCTGGTCGTGGTCCCGTGGGCGATATCGTGCGGCGAATGCCGTGAATGCCGGCTGGGACTGACCGCGAAATGCTCCACGACGCGCACCTCCACCCTGGCGGCATTCGGATTCGGCCCGGCGAGCGGCCCCTGGGGTGGGATGGTCGCCGACCTGCTACGGATCCCGTTCGCCGACCACATGCTCGTTCCGCTTCCGGCCGGCGTCGACCCGCTGCGAGTCGCGGCCGCCAGTGACAACCTCGCCGACGCCTGGCGATGTGTGATTCCGGGTCTGCGGATCCGGCCCGGCGGAAAGGTCCTGGTGCTCGGTGGCGCGGCACAGAGCATCGGTCTGTACGCGGCCGGGCTGGCGGTCCGGCACGGCGCGGAGGTCGTCGACTATGTCGATCATCGGCGCGAGCGGCTCGACATCGCCGAAAAGCTCGGCGCCAGAGCGCATTCCACGACGGCGAAGGGCAAGATCCGGCGCACCGACATTCCCCGCCGCGATTACGACATCGCCGTGGAAGGCACATCCACGGCCGCGGGCGTCGACGCCGCGCTGCGCTCACTGGCACCGGGCGGCTTCTGCCGGCCCGTCGGCTACTACCTACCGGTCGGCACCAAGGTTCCGCTGATGCACATGTACGCCAACGACGCCACCGTGAGTATCGGAGTCTCCCATGTCCGGCCGATCCTGCCGGATCTCCTGGATTTCGTTGCCCGGCACGACTTCCCCGCCGAAACGGTCACCACGCTCACGGCCGACTGGGACGACGCGCCCGAGGCGTACACCGCGCACACCACCAAACTGGTCCTGCACCGCGCACCGCTCCATGCCGCGGCGGACGGAGCCGCGCACGGTGGTCCGGCAGCGTAACCGGACCTCGGTCCCGGGCCGCTATCGGCAGCGGCCCGGGCCGAACCTCAGACCCGTTCCTTGGAGCGCGTCCGCACGCGCAGCGCGATCGGCTTCTGGGTTTCGGCGAAGAAGTCGTTGCCCTTGTCGTCGACCACGATGAAGGCCGGGAAGTCTTCGACGTCGATCTTCCAGACCGCTTCCATGCCGAGTTCCGGATATTCGAGGACCTCGACGTTCTTGATGCAGTCCAGAGCGAGGCGGGCGGCCGGGCCGCCGATGGAGCCGAGGTAGAAGCCGCCGTGCTCCTTGCACGCCTTGGTCACCTGCGCCGAGCGATTGCCCTTGGCGAGCATGACGAACGAGCCGCCCGCGGCCTGGAACTGGTCGACGTAGGAGTCCATGCGGCCCGCGGTGGTCGGCCCGAACGAGCCCGACGCGTAACCCTCGGGAGTCTTGGCGGGGCCGGCGTAGTAGACGGCCATATCGCGCAGGTACTGCGGCATCGGCTCGCCGGCGTCGAGGCGCTCCTTGATCTTGGCGTGCGCGATGTCGCGGGCCACCACCAGCGGACCGGTGAGCGAGAGCCGGGTCTTCACCGGGTACTTCGACAGCTCGGCGCGGATCTCCGACATCGGCCGGTTGAGGTCGACCTTCACCACGTCGCCGCCGAGGATCTCGTCGGTCTGCTCCGGAAGATATTGCGCCGGTTCGCGTTCCAGCTGCTCGAGGAACACACCCTCGGGGGTGATCTTGGCCAGCGCCTGGCGGTCGGCCGAACACGACACCGCGATCGCGACCGGGCAGCTCGCGCCGTGGCGCGGCAAGCGGATCACCCGCACGTCGTGGCAGAAGTACTTACCGCCGAATTGCGCGCCGATACCGAAGGACTGGGTCAGCTTGAACACCTCCTCCTCCAGCTCCAGATCCCGGAAGCCGTGCGCGGCCATCGAACCCTCGGTCGGCATGGTGTCCAGATAGTGCGCGGAGGCGTATTTGGCTGTCTTCAAAGCGAATTCGGCGCTGGTGCCGCCGATGACCACGGCCAGGTGGTACGGCGGGCAGGCGGCGGTGCCCAGCGAGCGGATCTTCTCGTCGAGGAATTCCAGCATCCGGGTGGGGTTCAGGATGGCCTTGGTTTCCTGGTAGAGGAACGACTTGTTCGCCGAGCCGCCGCCCTTGGCCATGAACAGGAACTTGTAGGCGGGATGCGTGGGATCGCCCGCGGTGGAATACAACTCGACCTGCGCCGGCAGGTTCGAGCCGGTGTTCTTCTCGTCCCACATGGTGATCGGCGCCAGCTGCGAATACCGCAGGTTCAGCTTCGTGTAGGCGTCGAACACGCCGCGCGAGATCCATTCCGCGTCGTCCGCGCCGGTGAGCACGCCCTCGGACTTCTTGCCCATCACGATGGCGGTGCCGGTGTCCTGGCACATCGGCAGGATGCCGCCCGCGGAGATGTTGACGTTCTTGAGCAGGTCCAGCGCGACGAAGCGGTCGTTACCGGAGGATTCCGGATCGTCGATGATCTTGCGCAGCTGGGCCAGGTGCGCCGGGCGCAGGTAGTGGCTGATGTCGTGCATCGCCTCGGCGGTCAGCATCCGCAGCACGTCGGGGTCGACCTGCAGGAAGGTGCGTCCGCCCGCTTCGAATGTGCTGACGCCCTCGGTGGTCAGCAACCGGTAGGGGGTCTCGTCGGCTCCGGTGGGAAGCAGATCCGAATAGCGGAACTCAGGCGCGGTCACGAATCGCACTCCTTGTGTGTCTGCGGGTGCACTCGGCCGGCGGGAGAACCGCTCACGGCCGAAACAACGCTCCGACTCTAATCAGCACACCGCGTCACACCGAGCTCAGGCCAGCCTAATCTTCATTGCCGAGCACAAAGGTTGCACCTTCAATGCGGTGGGTGTAGGTGTCGATCCGATACCGCGATCACGGGTATCGCCGACAGCGGGAAGGCAATACCATGACCGACGCAGAACCCTGGAGAGGAATCGTGACCGAACCCCGTTGGCTCGACGATCTCGAAACGCGTGCGTGGCTCGGCTTCGTCTTCACCCGTGATCTCATCGCCGCCGCCGTCGGCCGCGACTCGCTGCGCGCCTCGAATCTCACCTACGTCGAGTACACGGTGCTGGCCCGGCTGGCCGACGCCACCGACCACCGGCGCAGCTTCGCCGAACTGGCGTCGGTGCTGGAATGGTCGCAGAGCCGGCTCTCCCACCAGATCACCCGCATGGAGAAGCGCGGGCTGGTCGCCCGCGAGGCCATCCCCGACGATGCCCGCCGCACCGCCGCCGTACTCACCCCGAAGGGTGCGGAAGTGCTGGCCACCGCCGCTCCCGCCCATGTCGAGAGCGTGCGGCGGCATATGATCGACGTCCTCGACCGCGACCAGCTGGCCGCACTCGCCGACATCTACGACACGTTGCTCACTCATCATCGCGCGCCGGACCCGGGCGTCGAGGCCTGCATCGACCACAGCGGCGCCCTGCCCCGCGAACCCAGTCCGCAGCCGGGCTGATGGGGTGGCCGAGCACACACCTCCGCGACATGTTTCGATTGTTCGCCAGCGGGTATCGAGTGAGACTAGGCTCGACTGCGGCTTCTCGACGGCAGCCACGCGCGAGCGACCCCGACGAACCGACCTCCCTTAGGAAAGGGGCACGAGTTTTCATGTCCGACGTGTCCATCGGCCTCTCTCCGGATTCGATACCGGCGGGTCCGGTCGAGAATCTCCTGCCGCAACTGGTCGAACATCTGCGCCAGAATCGCACTGAGCTACGTGAGGAATGGGCACGTCGTATCGGGGATGCCGCACTGCTGACCGCGATGACCCCGGAGGAGATCTTCTCCGAGGCCACCTCCATCTACGACAACTACGTCGAGGCACTGCAGACCGGTAGCGTCGAGGCGCTACAGGCTTACGCCCGCGACCTGTCCGAACGCATCATCCCGCGAGGCGTCGAAACCGACGAGGTCGTGGGTATCGTGCTGTTGCTGCGAGATGTGCTCGCGCGCAGCCTGTTCGAGAAGTACCAGTCCGACTTCGAACTGCTCAAGCGGGTGCTCGACGCCTACGAGCCCGCGGCCAACCGGATCGCCAACACCGTGGCCATCTCGTTCGTGCAGGAGCGCGAGCGCGTCATCCGCCAGCAGCAGGAAGCCATCCGCGAGCTGTCGACGCCGGTGCTGCAGGTGCGCGAGCAGCTGCTGATTCTGCCGATCATCGGCGTGCTGGACAGCCAGCGGGCCCGCCAGCTCACCGAACAGCTCCTGCGCGCGATCCGCGCCAACCGCGCCAAGGTGGTCGTCATCGACATCACCGGTGTCCCGATGATCGACTCCACGGTCGCCAACCACTTGGTACAGACCGTTGACGCGTCGAATCTGATGGGTGCCAACGTCATCATCACCGGCCTCTCGTCGGAGATCGCGCTCGCGCTGGTCACCATCGGCCTCGACCTGACGAAGATGAACGCGGTCGGTGACCTACAGGGTGGTATCGAGGAGGCGGAGCGATTGCTCGGCTACGAGATCTCGAGACTCACCGACCGCGACGGACGGTAGTCAAGGCGCCTCATGCCGGTACCCATTCTGAAGCAGGGCACCTACCTGATCGCGTCCGTGCAATCGGCTCTCACCGACGCCGATACCGAACGCCTGCAGGACGACTTGATGACCTACGTCAGCAAGTACCGTGCCCAGGGAATCATCGTCGACGTCACGGCCATCGACGTCATGGACTCCTTCGCCGCGCGCTCCCTGCGTACCATCGCGCACATGACCAAGCTGCGGGGTGCGGAGACGGTGATCGTCGGTCTGCAGCCCGAAGTGGCGTTCGCGATGGTCCAGCTGGGTCTGACCTTCGAAGGCATGCACACGGCTCTGGACCTCGAGGAGGGGCTGGCCTGGCTCAACAGACAGCTGCCCAACGGCCGGCGAAGCGGTCGGTGATCGTGGCCTCCGACAACGTGGTGATAGCGGTGAAGGTGTCGGGCGACATCGTGACCGCGCGACAGGCAGGGCGGGAGCTGGCTACCGAGCTGGGTTTCACGTTGACCGACATCACCATGATTTCCACGGCCATCTCCGAAATCGCCCGCAATATCACGAGTTACGCCGGAACCGGTGAGATCCGGGTCGCGGTGCAGGAGCGCGACGGCCGCCGGGCACTGGTCGTGCAGGCCCAGGACCAGGGGCCGGGTATCCGGGACATCCCCCGGGCGCTGGAGGACGGCTACTCCACCGGCCGCGGACTCGGGCTGGGATTACCCGGCGCGCGACGGCTGATGGACGGATTGATCGTGGAGTCGGCGCCCGGACAGGGAACGCTGGTGGAGATGTGGAAGTGGGTACCCACCGGTGCATGAGGACGGATCCGTCGGCACTGTCGAATGGGCGGTGGCGGGCCGCGCACTGCCGGGACAGCGCGTCTCCGGTGATCGGTCGGTCGTACTCGACGCCGGCGACGGTTCGGTGCTGTTCGCGGTGCTCGACGGGCTGGGGCACGGGGCCGCGGCCGCCGACGCCGCCGACCGGGCCGCGCAGGTCCTCGCCGACAATCGCGCCGAACCGCTCGACGTGCTGATGGTGCTGTGTCATCGCGCGATGGCCGACACCCGGGGTGCGGCGGTCTCGCTGGTGCTGTTCACCGGCGACGACGAACTGCAGTGGCTCGGGGTCGGCAACGTCGAATCCCGGGTGGTCGCCATCGGCCCCGGCAAACCCGCGGTGCGGGCGACAGCGCTGCTGACCGGGGGCATCGTCGGCTATCTGCTGCCGCCGAATCTGCAGACCCAAACCGTGGCGATCCGGCCCGGCGATGTGCTGGTGATGTCGACCGACGGGATCGTCAGCGATTTCGTCGACACCCTGGATCTGGCGCGGCCGACCACCGATATCGCCGACGACATCCTGCGCCATCACGTCAAGGACACCGACGACGCGCTGGTCTTGGCCGCGCGCCACCGCGGTCCGATCGCGGGTGCGTCGTGAGCCGGCCGAGCCGGCCGACGAGCGCACCACGGGTGCGGCCATGAGCGCGGTGCTGGCCGCATTCCGCGAGGCGTATGCGAATGCGCTTCGGCTGCACATGGATTCACCCACCCAGAACACCCTCGCCGAAGGGTACGAACTCGGCCGGCGCGCACTCGTCGAGGGCGTGAGCATTCTGGATCTGACCGAGCACCACTTCCGGTTGCTCGACGAACAAGGTCTGATCGCCGGCCCCGCGGCGCAGCACCTCGACGGTGATGCCGCGCAGCGCGCGCAGGCGGCGCTGGAATTCCTGCTACAAACTCTCGCCGCGCTCGATGTCGCGACCCGCGGATTTCTCGACAGCACCCGCAGCTACGAATTGCAGCGGTTGCGGGCCGAGGATCTCGAGGGCCGCGATGCCTTCCGCACCGCACTGGTGGAGTCGCTGCAGGACGGCTTCTTCGTCGCCGCCGACGACGGAACCATCACCGAGGTCAACTCGTCCTTCGGCGCGCTGACCGGATACGGGCCCGACTCCGCCCCCTATCCGCTGCCGCATCCATGGACCGACGACGATTCCGCGGCGGACCATCCTGCGCTGGGCACCGAGGCCGCGCGCTTCGTGATGCCGGCGCGCCACCGCGACGGGCGGCGGGTGTGGCTGGCGGTCAGCACCAACTCGTTGCGCAATCCGGAAGACGACGAGCGACTCTTCGTGGGCACCATCCGCGATGTGACCGCCGAACACGACGCACAGGCCCGCGACCAGGCGGTCTCGCGGCTGGCCACCGCCGTCGGCGCCGCCACCACGGTCGCCGAAGTGCTGTCGGTGGGTCTCGAGGAACTGCGCCGGGCCATCGGCGCGGAGACCGCCGTGGTGTCGATGTGGGCGAATCGCCAGACCGCGCCGGAGTTGTACGTCTCGGGCCCGGTGGCCGGCGGTGACGCCGTCTCCCGGCAGGTGATCGACGCGCGGCGCGGGCGCTGCTGGACCGGACCCGGATGCGGCCGCATCGCGCCATGTTCGCCATCCCCGAGGGCGCGGCGAGTTCCGAGGGCATCGTGGCGCCGCTGGGCGAAACCGGCGATGCCGCACTGTGGGTGCGCTTCGCCGCGCCGCGGGCGATCAGTTCCGGTGACTGGGCGCTGTTCTCACTGCTCGTCGGCCATCTCAGCCTGGCGGTGCAGCGCGCTCGCAACTTCGATCAGGCCCGCTCGACCTCGCTGACGCTGCAGCGCGCCATGCTGGGGCCGATCGAATTGCCGCCCGGTTTCGCGGTGCACTACGAACCGGCGCTGCCCCCGCTCGAGATCGGCGGCGACTGGTACGACGTGGTGCAGTTGCGCGACGGCACCCTGGGCATCGTGGTCGGCGACTGCGTCGGCCGCGGTCTGTCCGCGGCGGTGGTAATGGGCCAATTGCGCACCGCCGCACAGGCTTTGCTGCTGCGCGGCGCCGGGCCCGCTCAGTTGCTGGCCGAACTGGACGCGGTGGCCGCCCGCATTCCCGGCGGCATGTGCACGACAGTCTGCGCCGCCATCATCGATCCGGTGCGCGGCCTGGTGCGGTACTCGAGCGCCGGGCATATGCCGCCCGTGCTGGCGGCGCCCGGTCACACCGGCCGACTGCTCGAAGGCGGCCGCGCGGTACCGCTGGCCACCTTCGACATCCCGAACCGGCCCGAGGCGACCACCGCGCTCGAACCCGGCTCGACGCTGGTGTTGTTCACCGACGGCCTGGTCGAGCAGCGCGGCATCGATATCGACATCCGGTTCGACCAGATCGCCGACGAATTGTCCGGCGCCGCATCACAACTGCCGCGCGAGGTGGCCGACGCGGTGCTGTCGCGGCTGCGCCCCGACGCGGGCTACGACGACGATATCGCGATGGTGGTCTACCGCCAGCCGCCCCGGCCACTGCACCTGGACATACCCGCCGAACCCGCACGGCTCTCGGGTGCGCGCCGCGCGCTGACGTCGTGGCTGTCCGCAGCCGCCGTCGGTCACGACCTCGCCGCCGATCTGGTCGCCGCCGCCAACGAGGCCTGCACCAACAGCATCGAGCACGCCTATCCCCCGGGCACCTCCGGCCACGTGACAGTCACCGCCGCCCATGTGCGCGGCGCGGTCTGCCTGGAGATCGTCGATTCCGGGGCGTGGCGGCCGCAGCCCGAGGATCCGGGCACCCGCGGACGCGGCCTGTCGATGATGCGCGCTCTCGCCGACGACGTGGAGATCGAGCAGACCGAGTCGGGCACGCGAGTGCGGCTGACCGCGAAATTGCCCCTGGTGACGTTCTCGGCGGCGAGCAGGGTCTGAGCAGGCCGGTCCGCGGGCACCGACCGTGGCCGATCAGCCCATGGACCGCACCGCGTTCCACGTCTCGATACCGAGCAGGCCGAGGGCGAAATCCGCGTACTCGGTGGCGATCTGCTCGGGAGTGGCGGGCCCTTCGAGCCGGAACCATTGCGGCAGTGACGTACACATCGTGGCGATGGCGCGCCCGGCCACACGCGCGTGGGCGGCGGTCAGGTTCGCCTCCGCCAGCGCGGTATCGATGTCCTCGTCGAGGCGATACTGAATCTCGTTGCGGGAGGCGGCGATTCGACGGCGATTGTCCGGTGTGAGGCTGCGCATCTCGCTGGCACCGATGAAGGCCAGCTCGCGGCGATGGGTGTGGAACAGGGCGAGAGCCTCGACCACGCGGATCAGCCGCTCGCGGCCACCGATCGCCTCGCCGCGCGCCGCCCGTGTGCGCCAATGCAATTCGTCCATGGTGAGGTCGAGGGCGCGGACGAGAAGCTCCTGTTTGTCCCGGTAGTGGTGATAGACGCCGGGCACACTCATCCCGGCGCGGTGGGCGATCGACCGCATGGTCGCGCCGTGATATCCGGTCTCGACGAAGGAATCGATCGCGGCGGCCAAGACGGGATCGATGTCCAGCGGCGGGAACTCACGCCAGGCGCGAGGCGCATCCGTTTCGGAAACGCCGGCCGTGCGAACACGCGGGCGTGGCGGCGGCGCGGGAGTTTCGCCGATCAGCCACCCGACGGTGGTGTCGAGCGCCGCGGCCAGCGCGCGCAGCCGGGCGATCGAGACGCCCGTCTTGTCGTTTTCGACGGCGCTGAGCGTGGCCGGACTGACGCCGATCCGTTCCGCTGTCGCGCGCAACGAGAGCCCGGCAGCGGTTCTCGCCTGCCGCACGCGGCTGCCCACACCCTGTCGATCCTGCTCGGCACTATCCATGATGTTCAGGATATCTGAACATAGCGAGCGGGCGCAGAACACCGAATTGACAGGCTTTATCGTGTCATGCGAGTCTGCATGACAGGTGATTGCCGAGCGATCGTTCGGCGACTGAGATCGAGGAGTGGACCGTGGCGATCGAGCTGTCCCTGCCGCCCGAGGTACACGAGCTGGCCGAACGTACCCGCGCCTTCATCCGCGACCGGGTGCTGCCGCTCGAGGATGGGCACGACGGCGACATCACCGCCGCCGGTGGCGACACCTTCCGCGTCGAACTACAGAAAGCCGCCCGCGAGGCGGGTGTGTTCGCGCCGCACGCGCCGATCGAATACGGCGGCCACGGCCTCGGGATGTCGGACCGCGCACCGGTCTTCGAGGAGGCCGGCTATTCGCTGTTCGGCCCGACGGCGCTGAATATCGCCGCCCCCGACGAGGGCAATGTGCACATGCTCGCGCATATCGCGAACCCCGAGCAGAAGCAGCAGTACCTCGCGCCGCTCGCGCACGGCGACGTGCGCTCCGCCTTCGCGATGACCGAACCGGCGCCCGGCGCGGGCTCCGATCCGTCCGCGCTGGCCACCCGCGCGGTCCGCGCCGACGGCGGATGGCGGATCAACGGCCGCAAATGGTTCATCACAGGCGCCGACGGCGCGGGCTTCTTCATCATCATGGCCCGCACCTCGGGAGAGCCGGGCCAACGCGGCGGCGCGACCATGTTCCTGGCGCCGGCCGAGACTCCCGGCATCCGGGTCGGACGCCATCTCGACACACTGGATCGGTCGATGGTCGGCGGGCACTGCGAGGTGTTCTTCGACGATCTGCTGGTTCCCGAGGAGGCCGTCCTCGGCGAGGTCGACCGCGGCTTCGAATACGCTCAGGTCCGCCTCGGCCCGGCCCGCATGACGCATGTGATGCGCTGGCTCGGCGCCGCCCGCCGCGGACACGACGTCGCGGTAACGCACGTGGCCCGGCGCGAGGGCTTCGGCTCGCGACTGGGTGATCTCGGCATGGTACAGAAGATGATCGCCGACAACGAGATCGATATCGCCGCCACCCGCGCACTGCTCACCCGCGCGTGCTGGGAACTCGACCGCGGCGAACCGGCCGCCAACGCCACCTCGATCGCGAAAACCTTTGCGGCCGAGGCCATTTTCCGGATCGTCGACCGCAGTATGCAGATGTGCGGCGGTCTCGGCGTGTCGGGTGATCTCCCGCTGGCGCGGCTCTCGCGTGAGGTGCGTCCCTTCCGCATCTACGACGGACCATCCGAGGTCCACCGGTGGGCGATCGCGAAACGTGCGGTCGGCGCCGCGAAGCGGGCATTGCGAGCAGCCGAATGAGCCTGCCCGGAATGGATGTCGCCGCGCTCGACCGGTTCCTGCGCGAGCAGGGCGTCGACGTGCGCGGTGAGCTGCGTGTGGAGCTGATCAGCGGCGGCCGTTCGAATCTGACCTTCGTCGCCGCCGACGAGGCGTCGCGGTGGGTGGTGCGCCGCCCGCCGGTCGCGGGCCTCACCCCGTCCGCGCACGATATGGCCCGCGAGTTCACGGTGACCCACGCCCTGCGCGAATCGGCTGTGCCCGTGGCGAAGACGGTCGCCTTCGACGCCGACGGCGCCACACTCGGCGCGCCCATGACCGTCGTGGAATTCGTCGACGGCACCGTCATCCGCGATCAGGACGACCTCGCCGCCCTCACCGACACCCAGATCGACGCCGCCGTCGACGAGCTGGTGCGTGTACTGGCCGAGCTGCACGCCGTGGATCCGAACGCGGTCGGACTCGAGAAATTCGGTCGCCCGGACGGATTCGTCACCCGGCAGGTGAATCTGTGGGCCTCGCAGTGGGAACGGGTGAAGACCCGCGAACTTCCCGACGTCGCGGCCCTGCACACCGCGCTGGCCGCGGCGGTGCCCGGCCGGTCGGCGGCCTCGATCGTGCACGGCGACTTCCGCATCGACAACACCATTCTCGATATGCGGGATCCCGGGCGGGTCCGCGCCGTCGTCGACTGGGAGCTGTCCACCCTCGGCGATCCGCTGACCGATGTGGCGTTGATGTGCGTGTACCGGGCGCCGATCTTCGATCTGGTGCTCGGTTCGCCGGCCGCGTGGACCAGCGACCGTATGCCCGGCGCCGACGATCTCGCCCATGCCTATGCCCTCGCGTCGGGCCGCGATCTCGGGGACTGGGGCTTCTATCTCGCCCTGGCCAATTTCAAGCTCGGCGTTATCGGCGAAGGCATCACCCACCGCGCGCTGCGGGGCTCGGACGCCGGCTCCGCCGCCGAACGCGCGGCCGAGGCGACACCGGAATTCATGGCCGCCGGCCTGCGCGCACTGAAAGGAGTCCGGAAGTGACCGGAAATCGGAAGTCCGCCCTGATCAGCGGGGCGTCCCGCGGTATCGGGCTCGGCATCGCGAACAGGCTTGCCGAACAAGGCTATTCGCTCACCGTCACCGCGCGTGACGCCTCGCGCCTCGACGAGGTTGCCGCGCAGCTGCGGGCGGCCGGCGCCACCGACGTCGTCGCCGTGGCCGCCGATATGTCCGACACCGACGGCGTCGAGCGGGTGCTGGCCGAGCATGCGCACCGATTCGGCACCCTGTCGGCGCTGATTCTCAACGCGGGGGTCGGCACCGCCGGTCCGGTCGCCGACACGTCCATGCGGCGTTTCGACAAAACCCTCGCGGTCAATCTGCGTGCGCCGCTGCAACTCATCCAAGGCGCGTTGCCGATGCTGCGCGCCGCCGCCGCGGCCGCGCCCGACCGCGGCGCGAAAGTGATTGCGCTGTCGTCGATCACGGGTGTCTACGCCGAAGCCGGACTCGCCGTCTACGGCGCGGCCAAGGCGGCACTCATCTCCCTGATCGCCACCCTCAACGCCGAGGAATCGGGTAACGGCATCAGCGCTACCACCCTCGCCCCCGGCTATGTCGACACCGATATGAGCGCGTGGATCCACGACCGCATCCCGCCGGAGCGGATGCTCGCCGTCAGCGACATCGTCGAAATGGTCGATGCCCTGCTGCGGTTGTCGTCGCGAGCGGTGGTCCCGAACATCGTTGTGTCCCGCGCGGGAACCGACGCCTACCGCGCATAGCGACCTCGCTGCCGCCGGATTCCGGTCCGGCGGCAGAATCCGCGACTGCGGGTGGAAATCTTCGATATCGGCGCGGTCGTCTACTTTCTACGCAAGGTGATCTGGATCGTTCCGGATTCACCTCGCTCGTTCGCCGAGAATTAGCTGCCGCTACCCCCGCAAATCTCGACATTCCAGCGAGCAACGCGCCGACGATCGCCCTCAGAAGTGAGTACTCACTTCGCCTCGGGGGCGGACATGATGCGGCGATGTGGATGACCTCATCGCCCCTCTCGCGGGAACACGACAGACATCAAGATCATCTGAAAACCACCGACGACGTCGCCGAATCCCCCGCCGCACCCAGCAAACACCACCGGACGAGCGCGCCTGTCAACCCTCGGACACGGGTTTGCCCGCCCCGGAGTTCGGGAAATATCTTCTGAGTTTGCTAGGTATTCGCGGGTCTGTCCGCGAGAGGTACAGCGGCGGAACTAACCGGCACCAGCTCGCCGGTGGTTCCGATTGCGGACGACGCGAGGAGGACCGCCATGAGATTTCTGGCCCTCGGCTTTCTGCGCACGGAGGTGTCCCACCTGCAGCAGGAGTGGGATGCGGCGCAGATACGTTGTCTGGCAAGACGTTTGGGTTACACGCTGTCGGAAACGGTCGCTTTCGGCGATCGCACCGACAATCCGGTGCAGTTCCTGATCGGCGCGGCGATCTCCCACGATGCCGAAGCGGTGATCGTGCCCAGTCTCGAGCACTTTCCCGACGGCATCGTGCCCGCCGAACTCGTCGAGGTCACCGATGTGATCACCGTCAGGCCCGAGCGCACCTACGCGCGCCGGCCCCTCGGGGAGACGCCCGGCGCCGGCGGTGCGAACTGACTCGTCACGACCGCTTGCGCCGCATCAGCCAGACCGCGGCCACCGCGCCCGCCGCCGTCACGCCGATCGCCGGTAGCGGGATCTGCTTGACGACCTGCGCGGCCCGGTCCGCATTGTCCTGAGCGGACCGGGCACCGCGGTGCAGCCGCTCGCGGGTGCGACCGGGCACGTCGAGCTTGTCGCTCAGCGCCTGCACCGTTCGGCCCAGTTCCTCGCGCGTCAGATCCCGGTCGTAACGCAACGCTTCCGGATCGGAAGGGATGTTCATCGCCGAGTCCTCTCCTTGATGACGGCAACATCTTCCCGGACATTCGCGGCGGCATCCTCCGGTATCGGCGGACTCCCCTTGCGGATGCTCGTCCGCCCGAGGAGACCGAGGACGCCGGCGACCACGGCCAGCGCGCCGGCCACGATCAACGCGGCCGCCCATGCGGGCAACACCAGCGCCAGACCCAAGATCGCCGCCGCGACCAGCGCGCCGATGACCGCGAGCCCCAGCACCGCGGCGGCACCGACGAGTCCGGCGCCGGCTCCCAGCCGTTTGGCCTTGCCCTGCGCCTCGACGACGGCGAGTTTCGCCTCCTCACGGACCAGCCGGCTCAGTTGCTCCGAGGTGGTGCCGACCAATTCGGCCACCGACGCCGTCTCCGGCGCTCGGCCGTTCTCGATATGCGCCATGACCAACCACTCCTCCGGGCGCCGATCGAATCGGGCGACCTCGCTCCGCCCGCGAGCGAACCGCCTCTCCGGTTGTGCTCGCGATACCCGGGAAATCCGCGATGACACCTCCGGCGGGGCGCACGGGCGCGGGATTCCGCGTGCGTCGCGCGGTTAACTCCTTGCGCCGGAAAGCAATTGCCCGGCCGGAGAGAGCCTCGGGTACCCAGCAGGTAGATTGACAACCGTGACCAATACTTCCGGAGACGCGTATCCCCTCGCCGACGCGATGACCACCTCGGTCAGCGTGCACGACGATGCGACCGTGCTCACGGTGGCCGGCGAGGTCGACCTGGCGACCGCTCCCGCACTGGAGAGTGCGATCGAGGCGACCCTCGGCGGTAAACCCGCGGCGCTGATCATCGACCTGTTGCAGGTGAGTTTCCTGGCCTCGGCCGGTATGGCCGCGCTGGTGGCCGCTCATCAGCGGGCCGGCTCCGCCACGAGCATCGTCCTGGTCGCCGAGGGACCGGCCACCAGCAGACAGCTCAAACTGACCAATCTCGATCAGGTATTCGCCCTGCACCCCACCCTCGACGCCGCGCTCGCGGCGCTGCACCAGGGCTGATCCGGAGACCGAGTGCCCAGGGACCGAGTGCCCAGGGACCGAGTGCCCAGGGACCGAGTGCACAGGGACTGAGCGGCCAGGGCCGGCAGCCCGGAAGCGGACTGCCGGCCACGCCGGTCAGACCAGCTCGCGCAGCTGTTCGATCAGCTTCACCCGTTCCGGCGCGGTCGCGGCGAGCGGAACCACGTTCAGCACCGTGACCCCGGCCTCCCGGAACGCCGCCACCCGCTCCTTGACGAAGCCCGCCGAACCGATCAGCGAGATGTCGCGCACCAGATCGTCGGGCACGACCTTGGCGGCCTCGTCCTTCTTCCCGGCCAGATACAGCTCCTGGATGCGGTCGGCCTCGGCGCCGTAACCGTACTGAGTGGCCAGCGAGTGGTAGAAGTTCTTACTCTTGGCGCCCATCCCGCCGATGTAGAGGGCCAGATGCGGTTTGACGAACTCCCGCAGCGGCTCCACGTTGTCGCCGATCGCCAGCGCCGGTCCGGCATAGACGTCGAGGTCGCCGAGTTCCGGATCCCGTTTGGCCTTTCCGGCCGCCAGCGCCTCACCCCACACGTCGCCGGCCTTCTCCGGTAGGAAGAAGATCGGCTGCCAGCCCTCGGCCAGTTCGGCGGCCAACTGCACGTTCTTCGGGCCGAGCGCGGCCAGCAGCACCGGGATACGGTCGCGCACCGGGTGGTTGATCAGCTTCAGCGGCTTGCCCAGTCCGGTGCCGCGTTCGGCGGGCAGCGGGATCGTGTAGTACTTGCCCTGGTATTCCAGGCGTTCGCGCCGCCACACCTTGCGGCAGATCTCCACGACCTCGCGGGTGCGGCCGATCGGCGCGTCGTAGGGCACACCGTGGAACCCCTCGATGACCTGCGGTCCGGAGGCGCCCAGACCGAGGACGTAGCGGCCGTCGGAGACGTAGTCCAGACCCGCGGCGGTCATCGCGGTGAGCGTGGGCGTGCGGGTGTAGAGCTGCAGAATGCCCGAGGCCAGCTGCACCCGCTCGGTCTTGGCCGCCAGATATCCCAATCCGCTCACCGCGTCGTAGGAGTAGGCCTCGGGCACGAACACGATGTCCAGGCCGGCCCGTTCCAGATCGGCGACCTCGGCCGCGACCTCTTTGAAGCCCCCCGCATAGTTGATGCCCAACCCGATTCGCATCGTATGCAACTCCGTTCATATGCAACCAGTTGCAGTGAGGTTATCGCACTGCACCACCCGTCACAAACCGCGATCCGCCGCCGCGGCCGGGGTGGCCTCGGGCTCCATCCTGCACACCGCCCGTACGCCGTCCGCGACAGGGCGGTGCGGCCCGGTCGATGATCGGGCGCGCGGCCCGGTACGGTTATCGGCGTACCGCACGCCGATTCCTCGAAACGGGAGGCCCCGCAGCATGTCTCAGGACACCGCGTCGTCGCCGGACACCACGACGTTCGGAGAGTCGACGATCGGCCACTACCTGGACGATCTCGCCGCCAAGATCCCCGCGCCCGGCGGCGGTGCGGTCGCGGCGCTGCACGCCGCCCAGGGAGCCGCCCTGGTGGCGATGGTGGCCCGCTACACCACCCGCGCCAAGGACGCCGACAACCGCCCGGCGATCGATCGGATCATCGCGGCGGCCGACGCCGCCCGTGAGCGCGCGCTGGCCCTGGCCGACGCCGACGCCACCGCCTTCACCGCGGTCGGCGCCGCCTACAAGCTGCCCAAGGACACCGACGAGCAGGTCGCGGCCCGCAAGGAGGCGATCGCCTCGGCACTGCTGCAGGCCGCGCGGGTGCCCGCCGCGGTGGTCACCGAAGCCGACGAGGTGCTCTCCCTGGCCGCGGATCTGCTGCCGATCGGCAATCCGAACGTGGTCACCGACATCGGCGCCGCCGCCGACGCCGCGCGGGCCGCGGCCGCCAGTTCACAGTTGAATATCGCCATCAACGTCGGCTCGCTCGGCGACCACGAGACCGAGGAGTTCGCGCCCGCGCTGCAGCGCATCGAGGAGATCTTCGCTCGTGCGGATGCACTGCACACGGACGTTCTCGCTGCCGTCGTCGGCTGATCGCATTACCACACCCCTCGGCTAAACCTCGGTTTGCCACACCGTAACTGTCGTTACGAAGCGAAAACTATTCCGGCGACCATGATCATCCGGAACTAGGATCGAGGTCCTGATCCACACACCACCTGAGGGGGTGGAGCCATGAGGAACATGATGCGTCATGTATTCCTGGCGACAGTCATAGCAGTACTGGCCGCAGTCACCACGGGCACAGCGGCAGCGGTGCTGGTAACACCACAAACCACATCCGTGGCCTCGATTTCACCGAGCAACGGCGCCGTCGTCGGAATCGCCCATCCGGTCACCGTCCGGTTCACCGCACCCGTCACCGATCGCGCCCGCGCCGAACGATCCGTGCACGTCGGCGACCGGGCCGGGACGTTCTCCTGGGCCGACGACAAGGAACTGGTCTGGAACTCCCCCGGATACCTGCCGGCCGATGCGCGATTCACCGTGACCGCCGGCAACGTTCGATCCGAATTCCGGACCGACGGCGGGACCAGTGCCGATGCCGACATGTCGGCGCATACGTTCACCGTGTTCATTCCCGGGCAGGCGCCACGGGTCATGCCCGCCTCGATGGGTAAGCCCGGACGCGAGACTCCGGTGGGCACCTTCCCCGTGATGGAGAAGGACCGCACCATCATCTTCGATTCCCGCACCATCGGTATTCCGCTCGACGATCCGGAGGGCTACTACCTGACCGGCGAGTTCGCCGAACGGCTCACCTCGGGCGGCGTCTTCGTACATTCGGCGCCGTGGTCGGTCGGGCAGCAGGGTAATTCGAATGTCAGCCACGGCTGCATCAACCTGGCCCCCGCCGATGCCGAGTGGTACTACGACAACGTGAGTGTGGGCGATCCGGTGACCACCCACTGGTGATCAGCGTGCCGCTTCGGCCGCCTCCACGACGTGCCGCATCAGCAGCGCGGTGGTGACGGGTCCGACACCACCGGGAACCGGACTCAGTGCGGCCGCCCGGCCCTCGACCGAAGCGGCGTCCACATCGCCGACGATGCCACCGTCGGGTCCCTCGTTGGTACCCACGTCGATGACCACAGCGCCCTCGCGCACGTGGTCGCCACCGATCAGCCCGGCCCGCCCGGCCGCCGCGACCACGATATCGGCGGCCGAGGTGACCGCCGGCAGGTCCGTGGTGCGCGAATGGCACACCGTCACCGTGGCATTCTCGGCCAGCAGCAGCTGTGCCAGAGGTTTGCCCACCACATTCGACCGGCCGACGACCGCGACGTGCCGGCCCGCCAGCGCGATGTCGTGATGTTTGGCCAGCTCCACCACCGCCTGTGAGGTGGCGGGCGGGAATCCGGGCAGTCCGGCGGCGAGCAGTCCCAGCGACAGCGGGCTGACGCCGTCGACATCCTTGGCTGCGGCGATGGCCGAGCTGACGTCGTTGAGTTCCACGCCCGCGGGCAGCGGCGTCTGCAACATCACCGCGTGCACCGCCGGGTCCTCGCTGAGCTTCGCCAGCGCCTCGCGAATCTCCGCGGCACTCGCTTGCGCTCCGAGATCGATTGTCTCACAGTCGATTCCGAGTCGTCCGGCCGCGCGCTGCAACGAGTTGACATACCACCCGCTGGCCGGATCGTCGTTGGCCACCACCAGCACCAGGCGGGGGGCGGCCCCGCCTTCGGCCAGTGCGGCGGCGCGGTTCTTCGTCTCGGCGTTGAGGTCGGCTGCGAGTTGTTTGCCGGTCAGCGGTATGGTGTCCACCCGGCCACCTTATCGGGCCGCGTACCAGCGCCCACGGCCGCCGTCACCCGCGCGAATACCGACTCGAGCGGGAGTAAATCCGGGGCCCTCACCGATTCCGGTCGTATGGTGGGCACGGCTGTGCCCATGCCCCACCCACCCAAGCGGGATCCCGCTCGCCCGGAAAGGTGTCGACTGCAGTGAACATCGCCAGACGTGTCAAACATCTTCTCGTCGCGGCCTCGGCGGCCGCGCTGCTGGCCGGACCACTCACCACGACGGCCACGGCCGCCGACGGACCGGCGCCGCTCTACAACTCGGCTCAGGAGAACTTCGTCAACGGCAACGACGCCGCGGGTCTGGCCGACCTGCGCTCGCTGCTGGACGCCACACCCGACGACGCGCAGGCGCTGGCCCTGCAGGGTATCTGGTCGGACTACACCGGCGATCTGCTCACTCGCGAAGCCGCGTTCAACCGGCTGGCGGCCATCGACCCCGGCATGGCCCAGGGGGCCCGCAATCTCATCGGCGCCATCGGCGCGGCCGTGGGCACCCTGCCCAATCCGCTGCCGGCGCTGGTCGGCCCGCAGACCGGCATCGTGGTGCTCGGCTACGGGCTGCTGCCCGACGGCAGCCTGCGCCCCGAACTGGTCAACCGGCTCACCGCCGCGTGGTTGCAGGCGATCGCGGCGCCGATGTCGCCGATCGTGGTGACCGGCGGCAACCCGCAGAACGGAGTACCCGAAGCCGCCGCGATGGCGGGCTGGCTGATCGGCCACGGCATTCCGGCCTCCCGGGTGCTGGTCGAGGACCGCGCCACGTCGACCGTGCAGAACGCGCTGTTCAGCACCCGGATGCTTCAGGACGCCGGTGCGACCAGCGCGGTTGTGGTGACCTCGCCGAATCACATCCGCCGCGCGGTGGCCGATTTCATCGTCGCCGGCACCCGCGTGGTGGGGGCGATGACCTCGCTCGATCAGCTGGTGTCTCAACTGCCGCCGCCGAGCAAGGCCGCCCAGCGCGGCATCTATCTCGACGCCACCCGCACCTTCCTGCTGCCGTCGGCCCGCTAGCCGGCGCACGGAAGATTGTGGTTGACGCCGCGCCGACAATGATGGGGTGATCGACCCCGAATCCGACGAGTCCGCCACCGATACGATCGTGGCCGACCTGCGCCGCGCCGGATGCGTCTTCGCCGAGGAGGAAGCGGCCCTGCTCCGGCAGGCCGCCTCCTCCCCCCGCGAGCTCTCCGCACTCGTCGCACGCCGCGTCGACGGCATACCGCTCGAATATCTCCTGGGCTGGGCCGACTTTCGCGGCGTGCGGGTGGCGCTCGACGCCGGCGTATTCGTGCCCCGGCAACGCACCGCGTTTCTGATCGACGAGGCCCTCGAACGCACCGCCGCCCGGCCGGGCGATCGGCGCACCGTCGTCGACATGTGTTGCGGCTCGGGCGCGTTGGGCCTGGCCGCGACGACCGCGTTGCGCGCCGGCGGGGTGGAGGTCGAACTGGTCGCCGCCGATATCGACACCGCCGCGGTGGCGTGCGCGCGGCGCAATCTGGAACCGCTGGGCGCGCGGGTCTTCCGAGGTGACCTGTTCGCCGCGCTGCCCGGCGGACTGATCGGGCGCGTGGATCTGATTCTGGCCAACACCCCGTACGTGCCGACCGCGATGATCGCCCGGATGCCGCCGGAAGCCCGCGACCACGAACCCCGCACCGCCCTCGACGGCGGCGCCGACGGACTCGACGTGCTGCGCCGCGTGGCCGATGCCGCCGGGCGGTGGCTGACGGTCGGCGGCTGGGTACTGGTCGAGATCGGCACCGCCCAGATCGACACCGCCACAGCGATCGTCGCGGCCGCCGGACTGCGCCCCGCGATCGCGGAATCGTCCGACTACGGCGCTACGGTGGTATGCGGAACCCGGACGAGCGCCGGGGGCTAGCCGCCGATGCCGCGGCGGAGGTCGTCGGCCGTGCGCAACCGTTCCCGCACCCCCGCCAGGTCGGCCTCGAGTGCGCTGAGATCCGGTTGTGTTGCCGCCGTGGCATAGTCGGCGACTCCCGCTTCGACCGCCGCGACCGCGCGTTCGGCCTGTGCCAGCTGTGCCGTCCGCGCGTCGGAATGCAGCATCGAGATCGCGACCAGGTGGTCGTCGAGAGCCAGGGCGGACTGTTCCAGATCCGCGCGCAGAGTCACCGTTGCCGCCGTGTCGTAGGCCGTCACCGCGCGCAACGCCGTCATCGCATCGCGCAGGCGGCGGTGCAGGCGAGCCTCGGGGTCGTGGGAACGCGCCCAGGCGGTCGGCGCGCGAGTGGCCGTACCCGGGACCACCTGATTCTCGGCGGCGATGCGGCGGCGCTGATGGGCCAGGGCCACCGCCCCGATTGCGACGATCCCGCCCACGATCACCACGAGGGCGAGCACGAGCAGTAGCAGCACGATCATGTCATCTCCCGTGGTGGACGACGGTTGTGTGGCCGGTGCTGTGATGGTGGGTTCCGCCGCCGTGCCACATCGACAGCGCGACCACCGCGCCGATGATCAGCAGCGTGACGACCGTGACGAACGCGGCGAGTTTGACCTTGCTCCACGGCCGCTGCCCGACGACCTCACCGGTCAGGCCGTTGATGTAGACCCGGAACGGGGTGTTCGCGTAGACCACGGTCAACAGCCAGATCGGCAGCAGAATGTGCTTGTACGCCAGCGAGTTCCAGGTCGAACGCAGGTCGTGGATGTGCTGGCGGTCGCCGCCGATGTCCTCGCGCACGGTCTGCTCGATGACCTGTTCCATCCGCGTCCGGGCGACCGGGAACATCTCCTCGGCGTCGCGATCGTAGGTGCGGGCCAGGTGGCCGGCGACGTACTCGGGCGAATAACCGGTGGCCTCCGCGACCGGCCACGGTTCGAGTTCGGCGACGCGGGCGCTGTCGTCGATGTCGTTGGCGAGGATCGGCAGATCGTCGAAGCGGTTGCCGACCTCGCCCATCGCCGGATACCAGCGAATTTCGGTGCGGCTCTTCAGTTCCCCGTCGTCCCAGTACCGTTCCGTGTACTCCTCCCCGCGTTCGCCGCGGTACCACGTGTGCACGTCGGCGTCGTAGGTGAAGTAGGCGTGGTAGACGCTCGCCAGCGAACCGAGCCGCTTGTACTTCTTGAACGCGGTCGGCGCGAACCACCGTCCCGCGACCCACTTCTCGACGCGTTCGCGCGCCGCCTTCTCGTCGATGCGGAACGGGACCACACCGTCCACCGGCAACCGGGCCGGAGCGTTGTGCACATCGTCGCGCTGGATCGGCGTGGTGCAGTAGGGACAGCGTGTCGCGGTCAGACTGCCGACGAATGTGGTTGTGCCACCGCAATTCTGACACTTCACCTCGCGATCGCCGGTGATCTGCGGTCCGGCGGTCACGGCCTGCAGCGCGCGCAACTCCCCCATCGCCTGCCGCAGATCACGCGCGACGACCGGTGCCCGCGGCGCCGACAGCGGCGAGTAGTTTCCGCAACTGGGACACCGCAACTGCTGCGAGGCGATGTCGAACACAAGCTGGCCGCCGCACGCCGTACACGGATAGGTCCGGGTGAGCTCGGTCCGATGCAGCATGGCCGGATCCGCGGAACCGTGCGGGTTCGCAGGAGGTGGCGCCCCAGATTCGGAGCCGCCGGGTATGTCGTTCCCGCGACCGAACGGCGTCGTGCCCGGCGGCGGATGAAGCGCCGGGCCGCCGCCCACTCCCGGCCCGCGATTCGCGACCGGCGGCGGCCCGGGACGTCCGGCGACCGGCGCAGGATATTTCGCACCGACGCCCACCGGTGGCGGTGTCGTGCCGTCCTGCAGGCGGTAACCACCCGGCACGGGCGGCCGCAACGGAGGCGGCGTCATACCCTCCGCCTGGTGATAGCCGTCCAGCGCGGGTGGGCGCAGCGCAGGCGGCGTTACGCCCTCTGGTGCGCTATGGCTGCCCGGGATCGGCGGCACCGGATACGAGTTCGGTTGTGGGCGTGGGTCGTTCATCGGTCCCCCGGTTCGGCTGAGGTGGGGCTAGCCGGCGGGAGGTGGCGGGGGCGGGGTGCCGGGCAGCGGCGGCGGACCACCGAACAACGACTGCAGCGCGGGGACGGTCGAGGCCGCGGCCCATGCGGACATGCCGGTGGTCCAGACGTTGGTCTGCGGTGTGAGGCGCCCGGCGGCGACGAACTGGCGCAGCTGATCCACCGGGAACGGACCCGCCGCCTGCCCGTCCAGATCGATGTGGAACTGCTGCTGCACCGGAAGCGGCGGCGGCTGCTGCCCGTAACCCGGCTGGGCATAACCGGCGGCGGGCTGGGCGAAGGCGCCCTGCATCGCGCCCGCCATCTGCCCGCCGAGGGCCACGCCCATCCCGGCCTGCATCGCCGCGCCCATCGCCCCGCCGCCGGGATTCTGCGCGGCGGCGAGCATCGCGTCGGCCGCCTGGACCTGCTGATACCGGTTCGGATCGCGCACGTTGTCGGCGAAACCGCCGGCCTCGACACCGCGGGCCACGCCGCGGGTCATCGCCTGCTGGATCTCCTCCGGCAGCGAGATCGTCATGGTGACCGCGTCGACACCCAGTCCGAACGACGCCACCCGCTGCGCCACGAATTCGCGCAGCTTGTCGGACAATTCCACCTGACGACCCTGCAGATCGATCGCGCCGAGGCCGGTGGCGAGCACCATGTCGGAGAAGGCCAGCGCGACGGTGCGCCGCAGCAGATCGGTGATCTGCTCCATGTCGACCACGCTCTCGGTGCCGATCACCTGGCGCAGGAAGACGGCCGGGTCGACCACCTTCACGATGGTGGTGCCGTTGGCGCGGACCTGCACCATGCGGAAGTCGGGATCACGGACGGTCACCGGTTGCGGTGTGCCCCAGCGGAAATCGGTGACCGGCCGGGTGTTGACGAAGTACACCTCCGACCGGAACGGGCTGTTGAAGCCGTGTTTCCACCCCTGCAGGGTGGACATGATCGGCATGTTCTCCGTGGTCAGCGCGTAATGGCCGGGCTCGTAGCGGTCGGCGAGCTGCCCCCGGTAGACGAAGACGGCCTGCTGGCCCTCGCGCACGATCAGTTCGGCGCCGTTCTTGATCTCGTTGTCGTAGCGCGGGAACCGCCACGCCAGCGTGGAATTCGTATCGTCGAGCCATTCGATGATGTCGACGAATTCGCCACGGATCTTGTCCATCAGGCCCATGCGTACTTCCGTCCTCCCTCGGCGCATTCCGCCGCGCAGAGTATGGCACAAACGGATTCGCTTCGGCCGCTAGCATGGGGCGTTGTGGAGCAGCGATACGTGCGCAGGTCGGGACGGGTGATCCTCGCGGACGCCGACGACCGGATCCTGCTCATCGCCTATCGCGGCACGCTGGATCCGCTGTACTGGATCACGCCCGGCGGCGGCATCGACGCGGCGGAATCGCCGGCCGAGGCGGCGGCCCGGGAACTGGGTGAGGAGACCGGATTGCGAATCAGCGCAGCCGATCTCGGGCCGCAGGTGGCGGTGGCCACCGGGCATCTGGACATCCCGGGATGGCTGTCGGGTTTGTTCCGTGAGGACTATTTCTTCTACCGGCTGCCCAGCGGCGGCACCGATCCGGACACCAGCGGGCTGCTGAGCTACGAAAGCACCGCCATCGACGAATTCCGCTGGTGGAGTGCCGGCGAGCTCGCGAGCACCGACCAGCAGGTGTATCCGCTGGGTCTCGCCGGGCTCCTCGGCGAGCTGCTGGCGGGGCGGGTTCCGCCCGAGCCGGTCGCGCTGCCGTGGCGTGACCGGCGCGACGAAGCCTCGTGAATCGGCCGCGTCTCAGGACTTGCGACCGGTGAATTCGTCCATCGAGTGGTAGACGCCCACCTTGTTCAGGTAGAAGTCGCGCACCTTCAGCGGCAGCAGACCGGAGATGGCGCGGTTGAGCCGCGAGGTCCACGGCAGCACGACCAGCGCCGCACCGTTCTTCATCTCCCGCCACGCGGTGTCGACGACCTCTTCCTGCTCGAGGATCGGCGTGAACCAGAAACCCTTGGCGCCGTTGAACATTCCGGTGTTGATGTAGGTCGGGCACACCGTGGTGACCTTCACGTGCTCGTTGCCGGACTGCTCGAGTTCCAGGCGCACCGAATCCGACCAGCCCAGCGCCGCCCACTTGGACGCGGCGTAGACGCTCATGCGCGGATTGGACACCAGCGCCGCCGAGGAGGCGATGTTCAACACCCGCGCGGGGGTTTTACGCTGCACCATCGCGGGCAGGAATTCCAGCGCGATGTACATCGGCGCCAGCGAATTGATCGCCATCGTCTTGTCGATGTCGGCACGGTTCTCGGTTTCCCAGAAGTAGCCGTTGCCGCGCACGATGCCGGCGTTGTTGACCAGCACGTCGATATCGCCGACCTCCGAGCGCACCGCGGCCGCGGCGTCGATGATCGACTGCTGGTCGGAGACGTCGACCACGTAGTGGTGCACCCGGCTCACCGATCCGGAGGACAGTTCGGCCGCGGTCTGCTTCAGCGCGGTCTCGTTGACATCCCACAGCACCACGTCGGCGGCCTGTTCTCGCACCGCGCGCTGGGCGAAGGATTTGCCCAGGCCCATCGCCGCGCCGGTGATCAGTACCCGCTTGCCCGCGACCGTATCCATATCCGTTCCTCTTCCTGCGTACCCGAGTCCCTCGTGCCCGAAGTCCCCTCTGCCCGAATTCCCCTGTGCCCGAGGTCCTCTGTGCCCGAGCGGGCGAGATCATTTCTGCCGCAACGCCTTCATCACGCCGAAGTAGAGCGTCATGGTCTTCGCCCACAGCGCTTCCGACATGCCCGGCAGCGGCGCGAGCGGCAGCGCGCGCTGGACCGCGATGGTTTGGGTGTCGACGTATTTGAGCAGCCCCTCGGGACCGTGGCGGCGGCCGCTGCCGGAGATGCCGAGCCCGCCGGAGGGGGCCGCGACACTGCCCCACGCCGCGATGAAGCCTTCGTTCACGTTGACCGACCCGGCGTGGATGCGGGCGGCGATCTCGCGGGCGCGTGCGGTATCGCGGCTCCACACACTGGCATTGAGGCCGTAGGCGGTGTCGTTGGCCTGGTCGACGGCCTCGTCGTCGCTGTGCACGCGGTAGATCGAGACGACCGGACCGAAGGTCTCCTCGCGGTAGACCGTCATACCCGGGCGCACCCCGGCCAGCACCGTCGGCTCGTAGAAGTACGGGCCGAGGTCCGGGCGCGCGCGGCCGCCGGCCAGCACGGTCGCACCCTTGGCGACGGCGTCCTGCACGTGTTCGGTGACCGTGTCGAGCTGGCGCGCGAAGGTCAGCGACCCCATCTCGTAGGAGTAGTCCAGCGCCGAGCCCAGCCGCAAAGACTGTGTGGCGGAGGTGAATTCGCTGGCGAACCGGTCGTAGACACGGTCGTGCACATAGATGCGCTCGATGGATTCGCACAGCTGCCCGGCCGAGGCGAAACAGGCGCGCACCGCGATCTTGGCGGCCGCGCTCACGTCGGCGTCGGCGAGCACCAGCAGCGGATTCTTACCGCCCAGTTCGAGCGAGTAGCCGATCAGCCGCTCCCCCGCCTGCCGGGCGATGGTGCGGCCGGTGGCGCTGGAACCGGTGTAGTCGACGTAGTCGGCGCGCGCGATCACCTCGCCGCCGATCACCGAACCGCGGCCGAGCACCGCCTGCCACAGGCCCGCGGGCAGTCCGGCGCGTTCGGCGGCGTCGATCGCCCACAGGGCGGTGAGCGCGGTCTGGTTGTCCGGGCGCGCGACGACCGCGTTACCGGCCATCAGCGCGGGCAGTGCGTCGGAGGCCGCGAGAGCCAGCGGGTAGTTCCACGGCGAGATCACCGCGACCACACCCTTGGGCCGGTTGCGGACCTCGACCTTGGTCAGCACCGGCAGCACACCGCGCGGGGTGCGCGAGGCCAGCAGCCGTTCGGCCGCGGCGGCGTAGTAGCGGGCGTTGACCGCCACGTCACCCACCTCGTCGAAGGCGTGCACGCGGGACTTGCCGGCCTCGGTCTGGACGATGTCGAGGATGGTGTCCTGTTCGGCCAGGACCAGGTCGTGGAACCGGCGCAGCACCGCGGCGCGTTCGCGCACCGGAACCCGCGCCCACTGCTGCTGGGCGCTGCGGGCGGTCGCGAAGGCGGCGTCGATATCGGCGGTCGACGACTGCGGCAGATCGGCGATCTTCACGCCGGTGGCCGGGGCGAAGACCGCCACCGAGGGGGCGCCACCCGCGGTGGCGTGCGCGAGCAGGCGGTCCACCAGCTCCTGCGGCAGGGCCGGGGCGGCGGCGAGGTCTGGGGCGGTCGTCATTGTCGGCCCTCTCGGTCGGCAGGCGCTCAACAATTTGTTGAACACCAGTGTTAGATTAACACCGATGTTAGATTAATCGGGCGATGCCGGGCCATGTCAAGTCCGCACGACCGATCAGGGAGGTACCACGGGATGCCGCAGGACGGGGTGGTCACCACTCACAACGGCGCCGCTCGCCGGGGCCGGCCGCCACAGACGCGCGCGCAGGCCGACGAGGTCCGCTCTCGCATCGTCACCGCCACCGCAGCGGTGTTCACCGAATTCGGTTCGCGCGGACTGAGTGTCGCGCGGATCATCGACCAGGCCGGAATCTCGCGGCCCACCTTCTACCGCTATTTCGCCAACGCCACCGCGCCGCTCGATGTGGTACTCACGCAGTCCAACGAGGGCCTCGTGGGTGGCATCCGCAAGGCGTTGGAAGAGTCCGACGAGCCGGTGGCGCTCGGCATCGGCATCATCGACGCGTACCTGGACTGGGCCCGCGGACACGGGCCGATGCTGCGGCCGGTGTTCGCGGAACTGCACGATCCGGCCTCACCGGTCTCGGCATACCGGGAGCAGGCCTTCGACGACATCCGCGCGCTGGTGCGGGAGAAGTTCGCGGTGCTCGACCGGCAACTGCCGGCGCCGCTGGACCTCGACACCGCGCTGCAGGTCTGCGCATTCGTGGTCTACCAGGTGTCGCTGGCCACCGCGCCGGGCGCGGACCCGGATCCCGATGCGGTCGCCGAGGCCCGGCTGACGATGATTCGCACCGTTCTGGTCACCCTGGGGCGGCGCGAGGATGTCGAACTCGCCCTGACGATTCCGGGGATCTTCCTCCCCGTGCAGGGCTGACACCGGCAGGAGAGATCAGCCGCGCAACCCGCTCGCCCGCAGCACCCGCCGCGAGATCCCGGCCTCCAATGCCTCCGCCGTGCCGATGATGCGCACCCGCTGCCGGGCGCGAGTGATCGCGGTATAGAGCAGTTCACGGGTCAGCAGCGTCGACTCCGGGCCCGGCAGCACGATCGTCACCGCACCGTACTGGCTGCCCTGGCTGCGGTGGATGGTCATCGCGTACACCGTTGTCACACCCGGGAATTGGGTGGGATGCACCAGATACGGTTCGCTGCCGCGCTGCAGCGCGGCGCGCAGGCCACCGTCGGCGGACCGCACGATGACACCGGTGTCGCCGTTGTAGATGCGGGCCTCGTGGTCGTTGGCGGTCACCAGCAAAGGCTGGCCGGGAAACCATTGTCCGGCAGCGGATTCCGTCCCGATTCCGGCCGCGGCGACCCAGCCGCCGGCCATCCGGTCCCACCGTTCGACACCGAACGGCCCCTGCCGGTGCGCGCACAGCAGGCGATGCGATTCCATCGCCTGCAGCGCGGCCGCGGCGTCGCCCGCCTCGGCGGCGGTGGTGGATTCGCGGGCGGCGCGCACCACGTCGGCACGCACCTCGGCGATGTCGTCGGGTTCGTGCAGGGACAGTTCGGTACCGCCGTCGTGCAGCAGCGCCAGCGCCGTCTCGGCGTCCCCGGCGCGCACCGCCACCGCCAGATCGGCGATCCGGCCACCGAACCGGCGGCCACGGGTGAGTCGGATCATGCCGCCGCGCAAGCGGTTTCGTTCCCGTTCACCGAGATCTTCGGCGCCGGCCACCGGACCGGAACCGGTGTCCAGGATCCGCTCGAGGATCGGATTCGGCGGGCCGGCCACCGGTCCCGCGACCAGATCGGCGAGGACGGCACCGGCGTCGACCGAGGCCAGCTGGTCCGGGTCGCCGACGAGCACCAGCCGCGCGTCCGGGCGCACGGCGGGCAGCAGCCTGCTCATCATGGTCAGCGACACCATGGAGGTTTCGTCGACGACGATGACGTCGTAGGGCAGCCGGTTGTGGGCGTGGTGACGGAAGCGGGTGGTGCCGCCGCGCTGCCAGCCCAGCAGCCGGTGCACGGTCGCCGCGGTCAGTTCCGGGAGGTCGAGGTCGCCGGCCTGTTCGCGCACCGATTCCTGCAGGCGCGCAGCGGCTTTGCCGGTCGGGGCGGCCAGCGCGATGCGCAGGGGCGCGGTGTCGGCGACCGCGCGCTGGTGCGCGACCAGCAGGGCCAGGATGCGGGCGATGGTGTGGGTCTTACCGGTGCCGGGACCACCGGCGACCACCGTGGTCCAACTGGTGGCGGCGACGGCGGCGGCGATGCGCTGGCGGTCCGGGGCGGCGCCGGGTCCGCCCGTCCCCGGGAACAGCCGGTCCAGTTCGCGGCGCACGGTGTCCGGGTCGACGAGCGGATGCCTGTGCGCACGGTCCGCCAGCACCTCGCGGATCGTCTGCTCCTGCCGGTAGTAGCGGTCCAGATACAGCAGCGGCCCGCCCTCGGATTCGACCAGCCGCAGGGGGCACAGCGGGCCGGCGGGACTGCCGCACACCAGCGGGCTCGCGCGCAACTGACCGCACAGGCTGTCGACGTCCGGCCAGGGGAGCAAAGCGGGATCGACCGGTTCCGCCTCGCCGAGATCGAAACCCTCGCCGTCGACACCAATTTCGTGCATACGCCGCAATTCCAGGCACACCGATCCCGACCGCACCGCACGCACCGCGAGCGCGGCGGCCAGCAGGACCTGCTCCCCGGATTCACCGCCGAGCCGGCCCAGCCGCAGTGCCACGTGCACGTCGGCCGCCGACAACACCCCGGCGGTGTTGAAGGTCCGCAGCAGTCCGGTGGCGCGCTGCGCCACAGCGATCGCCGTCACCTGCTGTCCTTTCCGGCCAGCAGATCCGACAGCGCCACGATCAGCTCCGCCGGTGGGTCCCAGTCGAAGACGCCGTGGCCGGGCGGGGTCGCCGGGCCGATCATGCCGCGCACGAACAGATAGCGCACTCCTCCGAGGTGGCGAGCCGGATCGTAACCGGGCAACCGCCAGCGCAGATAGCGGTGCAGCGCCGCCGAATACAGCAGGGCCTGCAGCGGATAGTGCGAGCGCATCATCTCTTCGGCCATCCGGTCGCGCCGATAGTGCGCGACGGTCAGTTCACCGGTGCCGAGCCGGTTGGTCTTGTAGTCGACGACGAGGAAGCGGGGGCCGCCGGTCCGCAACACCGCGTCGATACTTCCGGTCAGATACCCGCGCAGCGGAACGTCGTCGAGCAGGTCGAGGGCATCGGCGTAGGTGGCGAACGGATCGTCGGACCGCAGATGTTCCCGCAGGAGAGCTCCGATGCGCCGGACGGTCACCCGCTGCGCCACCGGGTCGTCACCACCCGCGAGCGGCAGTTCGAATTCCAGTTCGTTCAACCGATCCCGGGAGCGGATATCGGCCAGCGCGACCGGATCGCACGGGGTGCGCAGCACCGCGACGAGCGCGTGGGCGAGTGCGCCGGGATCGATGTCGGCCATGAGTTGCTCGACGGCCTGTTCGCAGCGCAGCCGGACCTCGGCGGCCAGATCCGGCGCGTCGGTATCGACCAGCTCGAGCACACCGTGCACGAGGGTGCCGAATTCGGCGCCGTAGGGCAGATCGTTCATCAACGACGATGCCGCGCCGGCGAACTCGTCCTCGGCCCCGAGGCCGGGACCGAGTTCCGGCGCGGGCGTCAGCGGCTCGTCGGCGCCGCCCTCGGCTACCTCCGTAGCCACGAAATCCGTTGCACCATGGGCTGTTTCATGCGCCGACGCGGTGAGCGCCGAGTACGAGGTGCGGCGCCAGTCGTGGTCGACGGAGCGGGTGAATCGCGCGGCCTCGAGTGCCTTGTCACCGGTGTGGTCACGTTCGATGCGCAGCTGCGCCTCGACCGCCGCGCGGACGGGCTCGATCTCGATCAGGCCCGGACCGGCGGCCGCGGCCCAATCCCGCAACTGCTGCAGCACGATCGGATCCGCGGGCACCTCACTGCGCGCCGGCACGTCGGCGCTGCCAGGGACGCGGCCCAGGATCATCCGATGCAGCGGTGCGGCGGCCGTACCGTAGGCCGGCGCCCACCAGGCCACCACCTGGCACTGCGCCCGGGTCACCGCGACATACAGCAGCCGCAGCTCCTCCCCGGCTTCCTCGGCCTCGCAGCGGCGGCGGTGCTCGGCGTAACCGGGCGCTTCGGGGCCGCCGACGTCCAGGACCCGTTCGCCGCCGTCGTGGAACAACAGCGTCGACGGATTGGGGTTCTTCGCGCCGTCCCACGCGAAAGGCAAGTAGACGACAGGGAATTCCAGGCCCTTGCTGGCGTGCACCGTGGCGATCTGCACCGCGGCCGCGTCGCGGTCGAGGCGGCGGCTGCGTCCCGCGACCGCGCCCGAGGCCGGATCGCGCACCCGGTCGGCCAGCCAGCGGGTGAGCGCGGTAAGCCCGAGCGATTCCCGCGCGGCGACCTCGTCGAGCAGTTGCGCGATATGCCGCAGATCGGTCAGGCGCCGTTCGCCACCGCTCTGGGCCAGCAGTCGCGGCGCGGGCTGGGCCTGGGCGGACAGCCGGTCGAACACGGCCGCGAAACCCGAGCGTGCGAACAGCCGGGCCGCGTCGCGCAGCTGAGTGCTGAGCCGGCCCACCAGATCCGCGCCACCGGCGTCGATATCCGCGGCGGACAGGCCGAGCAGCGGGGTCGTTGCCGCCAGCCGCACTCGGTCGCCGCGATGCGGTTGTTCCAGCGCCCGCAGCACCCACAGCCAGTCGGTGGCGCTGCGGGTGGCGAAAACGCTGGCGCCGCCGGCGAGGACGGAGGCGACACCGGCGCGGTCCAGCTCCGCGCGCACCAGGTCGATCTGCGCGCGGGTGCGGACCAGCACGGCGATATCACCGGGGCCGAGCGCGCGGTCGCCGATCCGCGCCCCGGATTCGAGGGTCCGGACGATATCGGCGGCGAGGTCGGTGGCCACGCGATCGCGCTGGCGGCCCACCACCGGGAATCCGCTGCCGTTCAACGCTCCGGCGCCCTGGCGGGGAAAACACCTGAGCCGCAACGGAACCGCCGCACCCTCGGGCCCGGTGAGCCGGCTCTGCGGCCGGACCGCCGTGACCGGCGGCACCGTGATCTGCGCATGTCCCAGGGCCGCGCCGCCCAGCAGGTGATGCAGCGCCGCCAGCAGACCGGCATCGCTGCGGCGGTTGGTGTCCAGTTCGCGACGGGTCTCGGCGTGGGCGACCGCGTCCAGATAACTGAGGACCTCGGCGCCCCGGAAGGCGTAGATCGCCTGTTTCGGATCGCCGACCAGCACCAGGGTGGTGTGGTCGTGGAAGACGCGCCGCAGAATGTCCCACTGCAGTGGGTCGGTGTCCTGGAATTCGTCCACCAGCGTCACCCGGAAGCGGTCGCGGATGCGGCGGCAGGCACGCTCGCCGTGGACCGGGTCGGCGAGCACGTCGTGCAGCAACACCAGCTGATCGTCGAAGTCGCGGATGCCCGAAAGCCGTTTGCGCCGATCGACTTCCGCGCGTACCGCGGCCGCGAACGCCGCCGCCTCGGCCGCGGGGTGATCGCCGAGCTCCTCTCCTGGAACCAGCCGCGCGCGCCGGTCCGCCACCGCGGCCGCCGCCAGCGACAGCGCCTGCCGCACCGGCATCGGGGCACCGCCACGGGCGTAGCGGGCCAGATACAGATCCTCGGCGACCGTGCTCACCAGTTCCTCGATGCCCTCGACCAGCCGCACCCGCGGATCGTGTTCGCCCGCGATGCCGAGTTCGTCGAGCATGCGCTGACAGAACCCGTGCGTGGTGGAGATGGTGCCGGCATCGAAATCCGACAGCGCGGCGACCAGCCGCCGGCGCCGCCGCGCCACCTCGGCCGGGTCGGCATCGGCCAGATGCGCGATCAGCTCGTCGGCTCCGGCGCGCGCGGCCGCCGGATCGTCGAGGGCCGCCGCGACCGTGACGAACCGCTCCCGCGTGCGTTCCCGCAACTCCTGGGTCGCCGCCCGGCTGAAGGTCACCAGCAGCAACTGCGAGATGTCGACCAGCCCCTCGGCGACGAACCGCACCGCCAGCCCGACGATGGCGTAGGTCTTCCCGGTCCCCGCGCTCGCCTCGAGCACGGTTGTCCCCGTGGGCAGGTCACCGCACAGGTCGAATTGGCCGAACGGTGCGGAGCCACCTGGACGGACGCCCCTCGAACGCAGAGCGTCGCCGATGCGCCCGGGATCGGAGGATGCACCGTCTCCGCGGTTGGACGACGCGTGGA
Organism: Nocardia sp. AB354; assembly: GCF_049538315.1. Taxonomy (NCBI): domain Bacteria; kingdom Bacillati; phylum Actinomycetota; class Actinomycetes; order Mycobacteriales; family Nocardiaceae; genus Nocardia; species Nocardia sp. AB354. Next base: position 140,360 of record NZ_JBMVFU010000009.1, read on the forward strand.
CGGGCGCCGGTTCGGATTCCACGCCGGCGAAGCGCGCGGCCACACGTCCGTCCGCATGTCGGGCCTCATCCGCCTGAGGCGCAGGACTGTGATTCTCCGCCCCGTCGCCGGACTGCACCTCATCCACGGCGAAAAGCTCTCCGGCGTCGACTGTTTCGTTCGGGGTACGAGTGTGCCGGCGGTGGGTGGCGGCGTGCGCCGCCGCTTCCGGGGTGCGCAGATCGGCGACGGGGAACAGTTCCTCGGTCATGGCTGCCCCTGGGATTCGTTGGCCAGCAGCGGATTCCACAGTCGCCGGGCCACCGAACCGAATGTGGTGGTTTCGCCGTACCGGTCCGGTTCGGGCAGCGAGGTTTCCAGTTGCTCGAAGGCCGGTTCGGGTCCCCAGATGTAGGTCAGGTAGCGGTCGGTGTGGTCGCCGAACGGGCGCGGCCCCTTCGGTCCGCCGTAGAACTCCTCCTCCGCGGCGGCGCGGGCAGAGTCGAGATCGGCTCCGCGGCAGCGGCGTTCGGCATAGACCGCCGATGCCGACGGCGCGAACGACAGCGGTTCGGCCAGGCCCTCCTCGCGCAGATCGGCCAGCTCGCGCAGCAGGTCCGCCGCGAGCGCGGGGGCCGGTGCGGTCAGCGACGAACGCCAGGCCGGGCGGCCGAATTTACCGCGCCCGATGCTCACGGCCTGCCAGCTCTGATGGCGTTCGGTGGCGGCCAGCGCCAGCAGCCGCACCCACGCCGCCATCCGATGTTTGGGCGCGAGGCGGGAATAGGTGGCGCGCACGACCGCGTCGTCGTGCACATCGGCGACCGTCCCGGTGAGCCGCCGCCCCGATCCCAGATCCACCGCGATATCGATGGTGCGTGCCGGCGCCTGCTGCAGTGGCGCGGCGACCTGCACCAGCCGGTCGACCGTGGATTCCACCTCGGCCAGCACCGCCGCGCCGAGGCCGAAGGGCGGCAGGGTTCCGCGCCGCCATTCCGCGGCGCGCAGGGCAGCCGGATCCGCGCCGGTGAGCCGGGCCGCCAGCATGCGCTCGCCGATATTCCAGGTGGCCAGCCCGGTCAGTTCGATGGGCAGGCGTTCGTCGATGTCCTCGTCCTCCTCCGGCACCCGGATGCCCAGGCGCTGCCACAGGAAGGCCCGGATCGGATGTTCGGCGAACGAGACCAGTTCCGCCAGTTCGACATCCGTGCGCGCCACGGCGGGCAGCGGGCCGGGCAGCCACGGCGGACTCGGTTGCGCGGGGCGCGCCGCGGCGCGGGCGGCGGCCAGCGCGAGAGTGTCGAAACCGAACGGGGCGCGCGCGTCGAAGTTGCTGCCGTCGTAAGCCTGCAGCGGATGACGGCGCACCACGTCGCCGGTGCCGCGGTGAGCGCGCACCACATCGATCAGTTCCGCGAGCGGCGTGACCGGCGGCCGGGGCGTTCCGGTCACCGGATCGGCCCCGGTGTAGAGCACGACGAGACGGTCTTCGGCGGCGAGGACGGCATCGAGTAGCAGTCCGCGGTCCTCGCTGCGCGAATCGCGTTCGCCGACAAGCGGTTCCCGCGCGGTGACGTCGTCGCCGTCGATGCCGCCGGTGCGCGGGAACACCTCGTCGTCGAGCCCGAGCAGCACCACCACCCGGTGCGGGACCGACCGCATCGGCGCCAGGCCGCAGACGGTGAGCTCGCCGGTGCGGTAGTTCGAGCGCGGAGCCCGGGCCCGCGACCGCGCCCGCAGGGCGGCGATCACATCGGGCAGCCGCAATTCGGCCGCGTCCGCGTGTTCGAAGGCGGCGGCGAGTTCGCGCCGCGCCTGCACGCCCTGCCAGCCCGCGGCGACCGGCAGATCGGTGAGCAGATCGAGCGCGCGGTGCAGGATCTGCAACCACTGCCGCGCGGGTCGCGGTGTGCCGGCGGGTTCGGCCGGGGTGGGTCCGCTCAGATCGCGCACACAGACAGCGAGCCGGTCGACGAATTCGGCGAACCGCCCGGCCAGGTCGACATCGCCGGAGTCGACGTCCTCCAGCGGCAAAGCCAGATCCAGCCAGTCCTCGCCCGATTCCCCGGCGGCGACGCCGAGCAGAATCCGGTCGACGGCCGCGTTGAGGGTGTTCTGGCCGAATTCGGCGAGGCCGAATGCCTGCCGCTGCCGTTGCCCGATCCCCCAGCGGGCGCCGGTTTCGGCGGCCCATTCGCGCAGCCGCTCGATATCGTCGTCGTCGAATCCGCAGCGGTACCGGACGGGTTCGGTCGCGGCGAGGTCGAGCACCTGGGTGACACCGACGCGTCCCTCGGCCAGAGCGAGCAGGTCCTCCAGCACCGCGAGCACCGAATTCGCCGCGCCCGCGCTGCGCTCGGCGGGCCGCACCCGCAATCCGTGCGCGGGATTGGCGTCGGTATCGTCGAAAGCGGCGGGCCCCTGGCCGAAGGCGGCCCGCACCAGCGGCGCATAGCCCTCTGGATCGGGGCACAGCACGATCACGTCGCGCGGTTCGAGGGTGGCATCGCGCTGGAAGAGCCCGAGCAGGACGTCACGCAACACCTCCACCTGCCGGGCCGGGCCGTGGCAGGCGTGGATCTGCACGGTGTCGTCGCCTGTGCGCGCCACCGGCACCGGCGGCCAGCAGTCCGCGCGGACAGCGTCCTGCAGCTCGGAAAGCACTGTGCCCGAACGATTCCCGGCGTCGATGCGATCGGGCTCGGGCGCATGATGCCGATCGGCGAAGTCGACGGTCGCCAGCCGGTTCTGGACTTCCCGCACGTCGCGACCCAGCGCTCCCAGCAGCGGGTGGCGGGCGATCGGTTCGGCGACCACGCGCCGGGGAGCGGCGGGACGGGTTCGCACGATCGTCGCCGCACCCGCGGGCCCCGCACTACCTTCCGCGATCGCGGCGGGTCCGGCCGGACGGGCGAGTTCGGCACCCTCGGGGTCGGACGCGCGCAGCCGCTCCCACAGCGCCGGGCTGGGATGGACGAGCCAAATGTGCACATCCCGGTGTTCTGCCACCGCCTCCAGCACCGCGAGTTGCGCGGCCGGAATCCGGGGCAGCCCGAAGATCGAAAGCCGCTGCGGCAGATCGATACTCGCGGGATCGGTGCGCAACCGGCGGCAGACGGTGTCGAGCCGCTGTGCCGGTGCGGGGACGCCGATCGCCTCGCGCACCCGCCGCCACAGGCGCGGCTGCCACAGTAGGTCCTCCGGCAGGTCGGCGCCGCGGCCGTCGGTATCGGCGCCGTCGCCCCAGTCGGTGATCAGGGTCGGGCGGGTGGCGCCGTAGGTGTCGAACAGGGTCGCGATATGGGTCGCGGTGCCCAGCCGCCGGCCCGCCCGGTACGCCTCGGCCGGGCCGGCGCCCACCCCCAGATGCCGGGCCAGGACCGCCGCCCAGGGTTCGCCGATCGCGGCGTCCATCGCCGCCAGCACCGGCCACACCAGCCGGTCGGGTGCCCACGGGTCGGCGTCGGCGGCGATATCGGAGGCCGCGGCCGAGATGTCGGCGACCAGCGCCGCCGGGCTCGGATAGTCGATGTTGGCGGCCACGCCGTCGCCCGCCCCCGCGCCCAGCGTCACCGCGAGCCGCTGGTTGAGCCAGCGTTGGACGCCGTGCGCGCCGACCGCGACGACCTCGGCGGCGAAGGGGTCCGGCAGCGGGTGCGACAGCATCGCGGCGAGCGCGTCGGCCAGCGTGCGCGCCGACTCGGCCCGATGGATGTGCAGCACCTGCGCACCGCCTCTCTGTCCCTCGCGCGCGATCCGTTGTCGCGGTGATGCGGCGCGCCCGATCCTACAAACCCGGCCACCGCCCCCGGCGGCACCGACCCGTCTCGGTGCGCCGCGCCCGGCGAACGCCGTGGGACGAGCCCTCCGCAACCGACCGGGCAACGCCCGTTACCACCGGTTTGCCGCCCTTCGCAGCATCCCACCAAACATTCGGCAACACAATCGAATCCGGCCATCATGACCATTCGGCTATTGCGAACGCAATTCGCCACCGCGTGTCACCCGCACACCGGGTCCGTCGTGTGCCACAGTGCTCTGCGGGGAGGTTTTCGGGAGAAGCGGTATCGAAAGGCTGGTTCGATTCATGTCTGCGACGGTGGTCCCTCTCGTACCCAGATCCGGGTTCACGGTACGGCGATCGGGCGAGACGTGGGAACTGATCAACTCCCGGCACTACGGCCGCGGCGTGGTGCTGCACAGCTGGGCCCGCGACCGGCATTCCGAGGCCTTCGAGCACTGCTATCGGCTCAACGGCCGCAGCGTCGAGGAATTGCTCGCGGCATTCCGCTGACCTGCGCCGTTGCGCTCGACATGGCCGAAATGCGCTGGCCTGCAACGATCTCCGTGGAGCTACCACATCCGCAGGTCGAGCTCAAGACGTGCGTGATCGGCGGATTTGTGGCTATTGTGGCTCACCGTGCGTTATCCCCGGACCGCGTCCCGCGGCATTCGAACCACCCGCCTGGCCGCCGGTGCCTGCGTCGTCGCCGCCGCACTGATCGCGGGCACCCCCGTACTGGATCCCGCTCCGGCCGCCGCCGTCCCGCTGCGTATGCAGGGCTGCCGCGACGGCTTCGACTGCGATATGAGCAGCCGGATCGCGGCGGTCGACAACTACCTGGCCTCCCGGCCCGGTGTCACCGGCTACGTGGTGCGCGACCGGGTCACCGGCGGCACCTATGCCAACGGCAGTGCCGACACCCTGTTCTGGACCGCCTCCACGATCAAGCTGGCCATCGCCGAGGATCTGCTCAACCGGGCACGCGTCGGCGCGATCACGCTGACGCCCGAGGACCGCACCCAGATGGAGTCCATGCTGGCGACCTCCAACGACGCCGCGGCGGACTTCCTGTGGAACAAGTACGCGGGCCCGGACCGGCAGGCGTTCAACAACGCCTTCCGGGCCAACGGGATGACCGGCCTGGTGCCGCGCCCGACCAACGGCAACGGACATCTGTTCCCGGACTGGGGTTTTCAGCAGTGCGCGCCGGCCGATCTGGACCGGCTGATGAACAACGTGCTCGACCACATGCACCCGGACGACCGCGGCTACCTGCTCGACCGGATGCGCAAGGTCGACACCAATCAGCACTGGGGCGTGTGGGGCGCGGGCGATGCCCTGCACCCCGGCCTGAAGAACGGCTGGTCCGACGAGAACGGCGGCTGGGTGGTCAACTCGGTCGGCTTCGCCGGGCCCGGTGAGCGCTACACCCTCGCGGTGATGAATTCCCTCGGCGACCAGGGCGGCTACACCGACGGCGAGGAGACCACCACGCATGTCGCGCAGCTGCTGTTCGCCGGACGGTGAGCAGGGCGGTCACCGCCGCGACAGCGCGCTGATCGGCTACCGCCGCGACAGCGCGCTGATCGGTTCCGACGCGGCAGCGCGCCGATCGGCTACCGCCGCGACAGCCGCATCGGCGCCCCGTCGCGCGGGAACGGGATGGTGTTGAAACCCCACGGCATCAGGTAGTCGTCGGGGATGTGCCAGCGGTAGGCACGCACCATCGCCGCGATGACGACCTTCACCTCCAGGGTGCCGAAATGCATGCCGATGCATTTGTGCGCCCCCGCGCCGAACGGCATCCACGCCAGCCGGTGCGATTTGTCCTCGCGCCGGTCCTCGGCGAACCGTTGCGGATCGAAACGTGCCGGCTGCGACCACAATTCGGGCAGCAGGTGGTTGACCCCGTAGGCGACGTCGACGTGGGTGCCGGCCGGAATGTAGTGACCGGCCACCTCGGTGTCGCGCACAGCGCGGCGCACCAGGCCCGGAACCGGCGGCACCAGCCGCAGGCTCTCCTTGATCACCAGGTCCAGATCGCGCAGGCGGTCCAGATCGGCGATCGTCGGCGGCGCACCGTCGAGTTCGTCGAACAGCGCCTGCGCCTCGGCGCGCACTCGCTGCTGCCAGTCCGGGTGGCGGCCCAGGTAGTAGGCGACCGAGGTCGCGGTGGTGGTGGTCGTGTCGTGGGCGGCCATGATCAGGAAGATCATGTGGTTGACCACGTCGGCGTCGGAGAAGGTCGCCCCGTCCTCGGCGCGGGCGTGACACAGCGCGGAGAAGAAGTCCGCACCCTCTTCGCTGCGCTTGTGCGGCACCATCGCGGTGAAGTACTCCTCGAGCGTCTTGCGCCCGCGCAGGCCGGCGCGCCACGCACCGCCGGGCACCGGATAGCGCACCAGCGCCAGCGGCGCGTGGGTGCAATCGAGGAAGGCCTGTCCGAGCCGGTGGCGTTGCGGTCCGGCGTCGACCCCCATGAAGGTTTCGGTGGCGATCTCGAGGGTGAGATCTTTCACCGTCGGATATAGCCGCAGGGTGCGCGCACCGGCCGGGCTCCAGCGTTCGACCGCGGCCTGGACCACCGGGCTCAATTGCGCCAGATGCGATTCCAGCCGTTCGCGGGTGAACGCCTGCTGCATGATGCGCCGGTGGAACATGTGCTCGGAGAATTCCAGCAGCAGTAGTCCGCGGCGGAAGAACGAGCCGATCAGGAAGTCCCAGCCCTGCCCGAAATCGTTGCGGCGCTTGCCGAGTACCTCGTCGACGGCCTGCGGACCGGCGATCAGGACGCGGTCGACGCCGAAGGATTTGTTGTAGCTCACCGGGCCGTAGCGGCGGTATCGGTCGTACATCTCGGCCGGGCCCCAGCGCAGATACTGCAGCGAGCGGCCCAGTACCGGCAGTCCGGCGTCACCGCGCACGGCCGCCGCCGCGCTGGCTCGCGGCGGTGTCGCCAGCACCTGCTCCCGGGCCGGTAATCGGTGCAGCAGCCGGTCGATCGGATGACTGTCCGGAATTTCGATGAAGCCGATGTTCTCCCGGTCGGCTTCGGAGGGACGCGGGTCGACGCTGACCATGACTGATGCCTCCCGAACACAGCAGCCGCGCAACGCCGCCCGGCCGCAAGAAAAGTACACCTCGTACATTAGAGGTAGGATCGCGCTGTGACAAGGGACACAGAAATTCGGCGTCCGGGCCGGCCGCCCGGGCCGCCCCGGGATCCGGACCGCCGGCGTGCGGAAATCCTCGACGCGGCCGAGCGGGTGGTGGCCGGCTCCGGAGCTCGGATGACGATCGCGCAGGTCGCCGCCGAGGCCGGATACGCGCGCACCGCCGTATACGCGGTGTTCCCGGATCTGTCGGCGCTGATCGACGCCCTTGCCGAGCGTCATATGAACGCGATCATCGCCGCCGCCGACGATCTGCTGGCCCAGCCGCTGCCCGCCCGGCAACTACTGCGCGCGGTGGTGACCCTGATCTGCGATTTCGTCGACGCCAACCCCAATCTGCACCACGTCATGATGCAGCGGCTGGAGCGCGGCGATGCCGAGCACCGGCCCTTCTTCACCCGCGTATCCGATTGGGCGACATCGATTTTCGACATCATCCTGCGCCGCCTCGACGCCGACCCGGCGCTGGCGCGGATCTGGGCGACCGCCACCGTCGGCGCCATTCTGATGTCGGCCGAGGCCTGGATGCAGCAGCCGACGCGCTCGCGCGCAGAATTCGTCGACCAGCTCGCGGCTTTTCTGTGGCCGACCGTGGAGAGCATCGGCGGCGACCGCCTCGTCGGGCCGCTGACGGTCGCCGCGGAGCCGGTGCCGAAGTGATCGCATACCCGCCCTCCGGGTGCCGAAACTCGGGCTCGGGGTGCGGACGCGCCGACATTCGGTGCTCGTCGTGACTGCCTCCGGGCAGCCGACTACCGTTGAGCCTGTCGTAGACCGAACGTCCGGCGAGGAGCGCTGATGGGAACCGAAACTGTCGAGAACCGACGCCACCGCGTGGTGGTGATCGGATCCGGCTTCGGCGGCTTGTTCGCGTGCAAACATCTCGAGCACGACAACGTCGATGTCGTACTGATCTCCAAGACCTCCACGCACCTGTTCCAACCGCTGCTCTACCAGGTCGCCACCGGCATCCTGTCCACCGGCGAGATCGCTCCCGCCACCCGCATCGTGCTGCGCAAGCACCACAACACGCGGGTGATCCTGGGCGAGGTCCACGATATCGACCTGGTGAACAAGACCGTGACGTCGAAACTGCTCAACCAGGACACCGTCACCTCCTTCGACAGCCTGATCGTCGCGACCGGCGCTCAGCAGTCCTATTTCGGCAACGATCGGTTCGCCACCTACGCGCCGGGGATGAAGACCATCGACGACGCGCTGGAACTGCGCGCCCGCATCCTCGGCTCGTTCGAGGAGGCCGAACTGGCCAAGACCCAGGAGGAACGCGACCGGTTCCTGACGTTCGTCGTGGTCGGGGCGGGCCCCACCGGCGTCGAACTGGCCGGTCAGATCGCCGAACTCGCCGACCGTACCCTGGTCGGCACCTTCCGCAACATCGATCCGCGCGACGCCCGTGTGCTGCTGGTCGAAGGCGCCGGCGCGGTGCTCGCGCCGATGGGCCCCAAGCTCGGCGGCAAGGCCCAGCGCCGCCTCGAGAAAATGGGCGTGGAGATCCAGCTCAACGCGATGGTCACCGATGTCGACGCTCGTGGTGTGACGGTCAAGGACAAGGACGGCACCGAGCGGCGCATCGAATCGGCGTGCAAGGTGTGGTCGGCCGGCGTGCAGGCCAGCGAACTGGGCAAGATGCTGGCCGAACGGTCCAAGGGCACCGAAACCGACCGGGCCGGGCGGGTCGTGGTCGAACCGGATCTGACGATCAAGGGCTATCCGAACGTCTTCGTCGTCGGCGACCTGATGGCCGTGCCCGGTGTGCCCGGTCAGGCGCAGGGCGCCATTCAGGGCGCCACCTATGCCGCCAAGCAGATCAAGGCCGAGGTCGCCGGGAAGCAGACCCCCGATCAGCGCAAGCCGTTCAAGTACTTCAACAAGGGCAGTATGGCGACGGTCTCGCGGTTCAACGCCGTCTGCCAGATCGGCAAGCTGGAGTTCTCCGGCTTCTTCGCCTGGCTCATCTGGCTGGTACTGCACCTGTACTACCTGATCGGCTACCGCAGCCGGACCGTCACGGTGTTCCAGTGGTTCGTCGCCTTCCTCGGCCGCAATCGCGGGCAGATGGCGGCCACCGAACAGTGGGTCTTCGCCCGGCTCGCGCTCGAGGCCATGAACGGCAACGAGACCGACGCCCGGGAGGTGGAGGCCGAGGTCGGCAACACGACGCCTCCCGCCGCACCGGGCGAACCGCCGGCGAAGTCGGCGGCCCCGACTCCGGACGGCGAAAAGGCCTCGGGCACAAGCGAATCCGCCGGTCCGAGCGAGTCCTCCGCCAGCGAGTCGACTGCCTCCGGCTCGTCGCAGCCGAAGGCGGGCTGACGACTCGGCCTGATCGCCACAGCACTACCGAGGGCCGCAAGCCGATGTGCTTGCGGCCCTTGTGTATTCACGCCGGCCGCAGAGCACGCTCGACTGCCCTGCCCGAGGGCCGAGCCCGACGTCTCCGCTCACCCCGCCGCGGCGGCTCGACGGCGAAGGTTCGCGGGGGTTTCGGACAGCCGCGCACCCGTCCATGTCGAGAGCGAACCCCCGGCGGCCAGCGGCAGCACCGCGGCGGCCATACCGATGGTCGAGGCGGGGCTGTCGTCGGGGTAGCGCAGCTCACTGGACAGCGCGCGGTGGGCCGACAGTAAATCGTCGGCCGCGGTGCCGGCACCGAGTTCGAGGCGATGGCGCAGCAACGGCAGGGCGGACGTGTCGGCGACGAGGTCGCCACGCCAGCGGCCGTGATCCTCGCCGGTGCGGCCGATCTGCACGCGTTCGCGGAGGCGGATCCGGGCATCGGCGGCCAGCCGAACGGTGGTGACCGCACGATGGTCGGCTCCCCCGGCGACGACCGTCGGTTCCGGATCGAAGTCCAGTTCACCGCCCGCGCCGATGTCGAAGGTCCATGATGCCGTCGATATCGGAGTCGTGCGGCCGGGGAGCACGATCGTGGCGGCCACGGAGCGAACCGTCAGGCGTGAACCGGGCTCCACCACGATGTGGATGTCGAGTTGGTCCCCGCCGAGCGGTGTGGCCGCGGCACCGATCAGATGCACCGTATCCGGCCCGGTGGAGCGCACCGCCAGCGCGCCGGTGGCCGCGGTCTGCGGCCGGGCCCCGGCGCGGGCGACGATGCGAATCTCAGTGCGCAACAGCGCTTTCCCCAGCGGCATCGGCGGCCGCCGCCGCGCGCAGCTGATCGCGCACCCACGCCAGCACCGGTGTCGCGGCCGGATCCTCGGTCAGCGAACTGAAGACGAACGGGCGACCCGCGCGCACCGCCGCGGAATCGCGCCGCATCACCTCGAGGTCGGCGCCGACCATCGGCGCCAGATCGGTCTTGTTGATCACCAGCAGATCCGAGAACGTCACGCCCGGACCACCTTTGCGCGGCACCTTGTCGCCGCCGGCCACGTCGACGACGAAGATCTGCACATCGATCAGGCCCGCTGAGAAGGTGGCGGTGAGGTTGTCGCCGCCGGATTCGACCAGAATCAGATCCAGCGGCGGATTCGCCTCGATCAGATCGTCGATCGCGTCGAGGTTGGCGGTGATGTCGTCGCGAATCGCGGTGTGCGGACAACCACCGGTCTGCACCGCGCTGATCCGTTCGTCGGGCAGAACCGCGTGCCGGCGCAGGAAGTCGGCGTCCTCGGTGGTGTAGATGTCGTTGGTCAGCACCGCCAGCGACAGTTCCGCGCGCAACTGCCGGCACAGCGCCGCGACCAGCGCCGTCTTCCCCGATCCGACCGGTCCGCCGATCCCGATGCGCACCGGCTCCCCCGGCGTCCGCACCCGCCTGGGGCGGTCATGGGCGTGATCGTGCGGTTCGCCATCGATCAGATGCGGCGGCATGAGCTCTCCTTCGGGCCTCGATTCTCGACGATCATCGTGGCCGATTCATGTGAACCCGGTGTTACCTCGCCCGACATGCGCACGGGTGCGCCGACATCCGGGCGACCCCCGCCTAGCTCCGCAACTCGGCCGACTCGTCGGCACCGGCGGGCTGTATGGACCGCAGCGCCGCCATCCATATCACGGTGAGCTCGTCGACGAGTTCCTCACCGGTCAGCACCAGCCGCTCGGACAGCACCGCCTCTATCACGTCGAACGCGCCGCCGAGCAGGAACAGGGCCAGTGCGTGCGTGGACGGTTGTGACGACCTCGGCAGCGGCAGGGTATCGGTGATGATCTGGGCGAATTCGACCAGCAGCGTATGTCGTCGATCGCGCAGCGGGCCGTGTCCGGCCGCGCAGATCAGGATCGCGGTGGCCTTTCGCCGATCCTCGGCCACGACACCGTAACCGGCGGCGATCGCGCCCCGCACCCGTTGTTCGATGCTCTCCCCCGCTGCCACGGCCGCCACGCCGCGCGCCACGATCTCCTCCGCGACCGTGTCCACGACCGCGCACAGCAGCGCATCGAGATCGGTGAAGCTCTCGTAGAAGTAACGCGGAGTCAATTGGGCACGGCTGCATACGGATCGGACGCTGATCCCGGCCAGACCGTCCTCGTGCAGGCAGTCCAAACCGGTCTCGATCAGCACCTGCCGCCGCTGTTCACGCCGGACATGCCCGGGAACGCCCCGGTAGGTACCTGCCACAATCGCCTCCACATATTGACAACGACAACGACCGTTATCAGACTACCCGGTGACACGGGACACACACACCTGGGAGACGACGATGACTCTGCTGATGCACGACCGCGCCGGCGTGCCCGGCATGCCGGGCGATTCCGGACTGCCGCTGATCGGATACACCTTGCAGCTGGCACAGGGCACGATCCTGACCGGCGAAAGCCGCTACCGGCGGCACGGTCCGGTGTCGTGGTCGCGCGCCCTCGGCATGACATCGGTGCAGGCGATGGGCCCCGACGCCTGCGGCGAGGTGCTGCGCAATCGGGACCAGGCGTATGCGAACGGTCCCGGCTGGTCGACGTTGATCGGCCCGTTCTTCCACGGCGGTCTGATGCTCATGGATTTCGATGAGCATCATCGCCACCGCCGCATCATGCAGTCGGCGTTCACACCCCAGCGCCTGGCGGGCTATCTCGGTCCGATGAACGAGACCATCGCGGCCGGGCTGCGGCGCTGGCCCAGCTCCGGCACCCTGCGCTTCCATCCGCTGATCAAGCAGCTCACCCTCGACGTTGCGACCCGCACGTTCACCGGGACGCCGCTGGGTCCCGAGACCGACCGGGTCAATACCGCGTTCACCGATACCGTCGCCGCCACCACCGCGGCGCTCCGGCTTCCCGTGCCCGGAACACGCTGGTCGCGGGGACTGAGCGGGCGGCGGGTGCTGGAGCGGTATCTGGCCCCGAGGCTCGCGGACAAACGCGCCGGCGACGGCAACGATCTGTTCAGCGCGTTGTGTCATGCGGTCGGCCCGGACGGGGAGCGGTTCACCGACAGCGAGATCGTCGACCACATGGTCTTCCTGCTGATGGCCGCGCACGACACCGCGACGGCGACAATGACCACGATGGCCTACTACCTGGCTCGCCATCCGGAGTGGCAGGAGCGGTGCCGGGAGGAGTCGCGCGCCCTCGGGGTGGACGCGATCGACTACGCGGATCTGGACCGGCTGGAATCCCTCGACCTGGTGATGAAGGAGGCGATGCGCATCATCACCCCCGTGCCCACCGTGATCCGCAAGACCGTGCGGGAGACCGAATTGCTGGGCTACCGCATTCCCGCCGACACCCTGGTCGGGGTCATGCTCTGGCATCTGCACCACATGCCGGAACTGTGGCCCGAGCCCGACCGGTTCGATCCGGAGCGTTTCGCCGAACCGCGGCGCGAAGACAAATCACATCGCTACGCCTATCTGCCCTTCGGGCACGGAGTGCACAAATGCATCGGCATGTACTTCGGCGGGATGGAGGTCAAGGCAGCGATGCATCAACTGCTGCTCCGGCAACGATGGAGCGTCGATCCGGACTACCGCATGCCCGTACTGCTGCGCCCGCTGCCGAAACCCGGTGACGGCCTGCCCATCCGGGTGTCTCCCGCCTGATCGTCTTCGACGGGCCGGTCGCAGCCACCGCGTGGGCTAGGACGCGAACAGCGGCATCTCGCGGCCGAGGTGGCGCTGAGCGAGCACGTCACCGAGCGGATCGGAGAGGGCGGCCGGGCCGATCGTGGCCGCGCGCGCGGTCTCGTCGCACAGTGCGGCCAGTTCCAGCGTGATCGCCGCGACGGCCGCCGGGTCGAGTGCGAGCAGCCGTTGCGCCGCGGTGGCGGCTCCGGTCATCGTCGTATAGACCACGACCCCGGCGATCTCCACCGGTCGCACCGCCGCGGCCTGCCCCACCACACCGAAGACCGTCGACAGATGCGGCCGCGCGCCCGAGCTCGACCAATCATGGTGCGGCCATACCTGTTTCGCGAGCCGAAGCAGTCCGCGCCCCTGCGCCCGCGAGGCCGTGCGCGCCGCCGGCGCCGGGGTGCGGGCGTCGGCTTCCGCCTCGGCCGACGAGGGAGTCAGGGTTCCCGCACAGACGGCCGCCGACAGCGAGGCCGAGACCAGGCCCGTGGTGCGGATCCGCCGGCGCAGATACGCCGCTACCGTGTCGAGGTCGCGCACGAGCCCGGAGGCGACCGCCTCCTCGACACCGCCCGAATGCACATGCCCGCCGATGGGCAGCCGCGAATCGGCGAGCGACATCACCATCGCGAGACTCATGGGCATCTCCTGCGGCCGGGCACGATCTCCGATCCTAGAACCGCGCGGTCAGCCGGCCGCCGCGAAGTCCGCGGCGGCGCTCACCGCGGCCCACTTCTCGGTTTCGTCGCCCCGGGCCTGCCCGGCCGCCCGCGCCGCCGCCAAGGCGTCGCTGCCCAGCAGCAGGCGGCGAGGCGGCTCCTCGGAGTCGGCCACCTCGACGATGATGCGGGCGGCGCGCGCGGGGTCGCCCGGCTGGGATCCGTCGTTGTCGCGGCGGAAGCGGTGGACGGCGCCCACCGTCGCCTCGTAGTCGGCACCCACCGGATGGATGGTCATCGAGGCGCCCTGCCAGTCGGTGCGGAAGGCGCCCGGCTCGACGATCACCACCCGCACCCCGAACGGGGCGACCTCGCTCGCGAGCACTTCGGAGAATCCCTCGACCGCGAATTTCGCCGTCTGATAGGCGCCCAGTCCGGGCGAACCACCGACTCGGCCGCCGATCGAGGAGATCTGGACGAAGGTTCCCGATCGCTGGGTCCGCAGCACCGGTAGCGCCGCGCGGGTGACGTGCACGACGCCGAACAGGTTGGTCTCGACCTGCGCCCGGAAATCGTCGGCGGCCATCTCCTCGATCGGTGCGCTGTCGGCGTATCCGGCGTTGTTGACCACGACGTCGAGCGAACCGAAGGTCTCCACGGCCGCGCGTACAGCCGCCTCGGCCGCCTCCGGGTCGGTGACGTCCAGCGGCACCGGCAGGATGTGCGAACCGTAGCGCCGCACCACATCGTCGAGCTGTTCGGGGCCTCGCGCACCGGCGACGACCCGGTGCCCGGCGGCCAGCGCCGCCTCGGTCAGCTCCCGTCCCAGGCCCCGCGACGCACCGGTGATCAGCCATGTTCCGGCCATAGTCGTTCCTCCGTCCCTCGTCCGGTCGCGCTCGAAGCGACCCGACTTCTTCAACTTCTACACCAATGTAGCACTTACTCCTGTTTCGGCTACTACATTGCAGCGATTCTGCTGCTATCTGCTTCTCGCATGGGTACATTGAAACCGTGAGAGCTGACGCCGCCCGCAATATCGAACTGGTGCTGACCACCGGAGCCCGGCTGCTCGCCGACGATCCGTCGGCGAGCCTGTCGGCCATCGCCGCCGCCGCCGGCGTCGACAGACGCACCGTCTACCGCCGCTTCGCCTCCCGCGACGACCTCCTCGCGGCCGTCTATCAGGCTCGATACGACGCGGTCGAGGAAGCCATCGCGAGCGCCCGGCTCCGGGAGGCGCCGGTCGCGGTCGCCCTGCACCGGTACGTCGAAGCGATCATCGGCGTCAATCGCCGCTGGCCGGTGCAGACGGCGAGATTGGTGGCCGACGAGACCATTCGCGGTCGGCGCGAACCGCTGATCGCCGAGGTCGACACCTTCCTGCGCCGAGCAACCGACGAAGGCCTGCTCCGGCCCGGCCTCCCCGCGGGCTGGGTGTCGACGCTGCTGGCACAGCTGATGGTCGACGCCGCCGAGAACCTCCCCCAGTTCGATCCCGCCCGCGCGGCGGACATCGTGGTCGACACACTCCTGCACGGCGTGGGCTCCGGACCGGACAGTTCCGCGCGCGCTTGACGTCAACAATGGTCGAGGTTGCAGGCTGAGCTCATGAAAGCGATACGCCTGCGCGAATTCGGCCCGGCCGAGAACCTGCGCTACGAGACCGTCCCCGATCCGCGGCCGGCGGCCGGACAAGTTCGAATTACCGTGGCCGCGGCGGGAATTCACCTGGTCGACACGCATCTGCGCCGAGGCCTGCCGGGCCCTTATCCGGTGCCGCCGTTGCCGACGATCCCCGGCCGGGAGGTCGCGGGCGTCGTCGACTCGGTGGGCTCAGGTGTCGACGCGGATCTGCTGGGCGCTCGGGTCGTCACCCACCTCGGCGCAGCGCCGGGCGGTTATGCCGAACTGGCGGTCGCGGATGCCCAACGGCTGCACCGGATTCCGGACGCACTGGATCCGGGCGCGGCGGTGGCGATGATCGGCACGGGGCGAACCACCCTGGGCATTCTGGGATTCGCCGAGCTCGAGCCGGGACAGCTCGCGGTGGTGCCGGCCGCGGCGGGCGGGATCGGAACGCTGCTCGTGCAATATCTGCGCGGCGCCGGGCTCACCGTCGTCGGACTGGCCGGTGGTCCGGCCAAGGTCGCCACGGTGGCGGCCAACGGCGCCGATCTCGCCCTCGACTACACCAACCCGAGCTGGCCCGACGCGGTGCGCGCACGCTTCGGCGAACGGCCCGCGCACTGGATCTTCGACGGCGTCGGCGGCGCAGCGGGCCGCGCGGCGGTCGAACTGCTCGCGCCCGGCGGCGCCCATCTCGTCTTCGGCTGGAGCGATAGCGCGCTGGAACTCGACCCCGATGAACTCGCCGCCCGCGGTATCACCTCACGGTCGGTTCTGGGCCCGGACATGCTTGCACGCGGCGGCGGAATCGCGGCCCTGGAGACGCGCGCGCTGGCCGCGGCCGGATCAGGGCGGCTGCGCCCGGCGGTGCACCGTTTCGCCCTCGGCGACGCCGCGGCCGCACACCGGGCCCTCGAGGACCGCGCGACCGTCGGCAAGGTCGTCCTCGAGCCGTGAGCAGTCGATAGCTGCTCAATTGCTGACGTAACCGATTCGTAGCCCCTCCCCTCGGCCGCGGACCCTACGCTGGAGGTCGCGTCTCGTTCTCACGGCCCGCGACCGAGGCCGGCGGGCGCACGCGGAGGAGGTTCGTCCATGCCTGTGTGCACAACGCGTGACGAGGTCGACATCTACTACAAGGACTGGGGTTCGGGCCGCCCCGTGGTCTTCATCCACGGCTGGCCGCTCAACGCCGACGCCTGGGACGATCAGCTGAAACACGTGGCGGACAACGGCTTTCGCGGTATCGCACACGACCGCCGCGGTCACGGGCGCTCGGCACAGCCGTGGGGCGGATACGACTTCGACACCTTCGCCGACGATCTGAACGATCTGCTCACCCGGCTCGACCTGCGCGATGTCACGCTGGTGGCACATTCCATGGGCGGTGGCGAACTGGCCCGCTACATCGGCCGCCACGGCAACGGCCGGGTGCGCTCGGCGGTGTTGCTGTCGGCTATCCCGCCACTGATGGTGCGCACCGAGGGCAACCCGGAAGGCGTGCCCGACGAGGTGTTCGATCAGATCAAGAAGGGCATTCTGACCGAACGCTCGCAATTCTGGCGCGACACCTCCGAGGGCTTCTTCGGCGCCAACCGGCCGGGCACCAAGGCCACCCAGGGCAATCGCGACGCGTTCTGGTTCATGGCGATGCACGAGTCGATCGAGGCCGGGGTGCGCTGTGTCGACGCCTTCGGATACACCGACTTCACCGCCGACCTGGAGAAGTTCGACGTGCCGACACTCATCGTGCACGGCGACGACGATCAGATCGTGCCGATCGACGCGACGGCCCGCAAGGCGGCGAAGATCATCCCGAACGCCACGCTCACCGTCTACGAGGGCGGTTCGCACGGTATCGCGCTGGTCCCCGGCGACAAGGAACGTTTCAACGCCGATCTGCTGGCGTTCCTGCAGAGCTGACCCAATCCCGAGTGCTCGCGCGAATCCGGTTGTCGCGCACGGCCGTCGGCCACTGTCCACGCACGCGGTTCAGGTAAATCGGATGCTGCGGGCCATCAGCCGCTGCATCGGGCCGCGGGTCAGATCCGTCCACGCCTGCAGGGGACCGCTCCACCACGGTGAGATCTCCACCGGTTTCGCGACGACGGCATGACACACCAGATCGGCGGCCTCCGCGGCGGTCAGCCCCGGCATGGAACCGAAATCGGTGGGCGCGCTCATGCGGGTGTGCACCAGCGGCATGTAGATCGAGGTGGTGGTGACGCCGTCGGCCGCCACCTCGGTCGCCACCGTGCGCAACCACTGGTCGAACGCCGCCTTCGACGCACCGTAAGCGGCCCATCGCGGCGCCGGCGGCATGCGCAGCCCCCAGGTGGAGATGTTGACGATATGTCCGCGACCGCGCTCCCGCATCGCCGGGAGCAGGGCCAGCAGCAATCGCACGGGGCCGAGGTAGTTGATATCGATGGTCCGGGTGAAATCGTGAAAGCGATCGTAGGACTCGTCGATCGAGCGGCGAATCGATCGGCCCGCGTTGTTGATCACCACATCCACCCGCCCGTGCGTGGCGAGGATGTCGCGGGCCAATGCGTCCACCGCCTCCATATCGGTCAGGTCGGTGCTGTACGTGTGCGCGATGCCGCCGGCCGCGGTGATGTCGTCGGCCGCGGCGTCGAGTTCCGCCGCCGAGCGCGCGACCATGATCACGACGGCTCCGGCGGCGGCGAATTTGGCGGCGGTGACCTTTCCGATGCCGTGCGAGGCGCCGGTCACCAGCACGACCCGGCCCGAGACGGCCTCGCGCAGCGCCGCGTCCTGGGGCCGCGACGTGGGATACAACAAGCGCGTCGCGACCCGTTCGGCCAGCGGGCGGCCCGGTGAAGCGGTATCTGTCACAGCCGAAACTGTATTGGGCCGCCTCCACCGGCGGGCCGGAATCGTCACCGCCGACCGGGAACCGGTCAGCGCGTTCCCGCCGCGGCGGACGCGGCATCCACCGCGGTCGCGCGCCGACGCCGGCGACCCGAGGTCGCCGCGGCCGCCACCGCCATCATGATCAGCAGTGCCGCACCGACCACCAGCGCGGTGTGCATGCCGGTGACGAACGAGCTCTGCGCGGCATGGACCACGGCCGCATCGCCGCGATGGAGCACGAGCGTCTCGCCTAGCGTGTCGGCGAAATCGCCACCGGACCGGAACACCAGTGCCGCCAGCGAACCCAGCAGCGACAACCCGAGGGCGTTACCCAGTTCGAAACTCGTCTCGGAGATGCCGACCGCCGATCCCGCCCGCTCGGCCGGAACCGAGGAGACCGCGACCTCCGACACCAGGGTGAACACGATGCCGTAGCCGAGGCCCGCGATCGTGGAACCCGCGATGTACCAGCCGATTCCGCCATCGACGCCGATGCCGAGCAGCAGCAGATTGCCGACCGCGGCGGCGCTCAGCGCCAGCACGAACGATCCGCGGGTGCCGAGCCGGCGCGCCACCCGGGCGCCACCCATCGAGCAGATGAACACCGCGATCGCCGCCGGAATACCCAGCAGCGCCGCGCCCAGGACGTCGCGCCCGGCAACTGACTGCAGATACATGCTGGTCAGATAGCTCATGCCGGCCAGCGACATCATGCCCACGGTGGACGACCCGATCGCCACCCGGAACAGGCCGCGCCGGAACAGGCTCAGATCCAGCAGCGGTTCGGCCAGGGTGCGCTGGCGCCGCACGAATGCCACCAGCACCGCGACACCGGCGAGGCCGAGCACCACCGAGATCGCGTCGACGCCCTCGGCCGCGGCCCGTTTCACCGCGTACACCAGCGGCAGGATGCCGCCGATGGACATGATCACGCTCACCGGATCCAGCGGTCCGCGACCGGCGGAGCGGTGTTCGGGCAGCAGCAGCGGTCCCAGCGCCAGCAGCACCAGCAACACCGGCGTGTTGATCAGGAAGATCGAGCCCCACCAGAACTTGTGCAGCAGCAAGCCGCCGATCACCGGCCCCACCGCGGACCCACCCGCGAAGAACGCCGTCCAGACGCCGATGGCGGTGCCGCGGGCCCGGGCGTCGGGGAACAGACTCGAGATCAGCGCCAGGCTCGACGGCAGCAGCGTCGCACCGCCGACACCCATCAGCGCGCGCGCCGCGATCAGCACGCCGGCGCTGGGCGCGAAGGCCGCCAGCAGAGAGGCGATGCCGAAAACCGTTGCGCCGGCGAGCAATATGTTGCGCCGCCCGATGCGGTCACCGAGATTGCCCATGGTGATAAGCAGTCCGGCGATCATGAATCCGTAGATGTCGAGAATCCACAGCTGCTGTTCGGCCGAGGGGTCCAGATGCTCGGTCAGCGTCGGCATCGCCAGATACAGCACCGACATATCCATCGACACCAGCAGCACCGGCAGGATCAACACCGCCAGACCCAGCCACGCCCGCCGGGGGGTTGCGCTCGGCGCGGTATGGGCCGCCGCCGAGGTCTCAATGCCGACCATCACCTATCCTTCATCTCGTGCGTACGTCGTACGCGACCGGGGTACAGCGTACGCATCCGGCCGCAGAAAGGAAAGCGAGTTTCGATGCCGAAACCTTCCCACCCACCCTCACCTGCGACGCCAGGCTCTTCGAGCCGGTCGCAGCCCGAGCGGCTGACGCGAGCGGCGATCGTCGACACCGCCATCGCGCTGGCGGACGCGGACGGCATCGACGGATTGTCCATGCGCCGCATCGCCGAGCGGATGGGCGTGGGCGCGATGTCGCTGTATCGGCACGTGCCGAACAAGGACGCACTGCTGGCCGATATGACCGACGAGGTCGCGCGGCGCTATCCGTATCCGGCGCCGGAAGCGGACTGGACCTGGCGCGACCGGGTGCGCGCGGCCGCCGATATCGACTGGCAGCTCTACCGGCTGCATCCGTGGGTGCTGTTCACCTTCGCGGTGCCGCGCTACAACTTCGGCCCGCACAGCCTGGCGTGCCTGGGCTGGCTGACCGAAGGTTTCCTCGAGCTGACCGATGATCGCCGCGAGGCCACCGCGATGGCGCTCGAGGTCTGGAGTTACATCGCCGGCATCGCCCTCCAGCAGGTCAGCGCCACCATCCTGGCCGCCCGCGAGGACGAGCACGACGAATCCTCCGGGCTGACAGCACTTCTGGAAGGCACCCCGCGCTGGCCGAGCCCGCCCGCGCTGGCGCCCCTCGAAGGCACCGGACTCGGCGATCTGCTCGATCCGGTGCGGCAATTGCATTCGGGCCTGTCGGCGCTGTGCGACGGTTTCGCCGCACGCCACGGCTGACCGGCGGTCAGTAGTACGAACGGCCCTGCGTGCCACCGGAGACCGACCACACCTCCACGATCAACCCCTCCTCGACGCGCAGGATATCGGTGCCGCTCACCGCGATCTCACCGTCCGCCACCGGACGACGCGAACCGTAGGGCCGCGCCACGATCCCGGTACGGCGGTCGTCGATCTCGACGACCGCCTCGCCCTGGGTTTCGAATCGCTGCCCGGGCGCGGCCGCGCGGAAGGCCGCGATCTGCCGCGCGAACGTCTCCGGGTCGTGAATGCTGTCGTAGGCCTCGGCGCCCGGCTGGGCGTAGCGAAGTGTGAAGTGCGGGGCCATGATTCGGTTCGCGAGTTCCAGCTCCCCGTTCCACATCGCCGTCCATCGGTCGAACAGTTCGATGCCGTATGCGCGCATGTCCACTCCAATAGTCTCATGGATACGGTATGACGGATATGAAGCTATAGTCTCAGTGAGACCGTGTCAAATGCCGTGCCGAACCGAGACGTGCCGAACCGAAAGCTGACGACCATGCCGGATCTGGGAGCGCAGGACCATATCGTGCTCGGGCTCATCGCCCGGCACGGACCGCTCACCCCCTACGAGCTCAAAGCGCGCATGGAGGAGAGCGTCGACTACTTCTGGCCGGTGCCGCATGCGCAGCTCTACCGCATTCCGGCCCGGCTGGCCGAGCGCGGCCTGCTGCACGAGGACGCCGAGGAGACCGGCCGCCGGCGCCGGGTTTTCCAGCTCACCGACGCCGGACGCGAGGCGTTACGCGCGTGGCTGGCCGACCCGCAGTGCGCGCCGCCGGAGACGCGCGATCCGGCGCAGGTGAAATTGTTCTTCGCCGACCTCGGCGCACCCGAGGACGTGGTCGCCCTCGCCCGCCGCCAGGCAGCCGAGCACCGCCGCTGGCTCGACCGCTACCGCGCCATGCACGCCGAGATCGATCCGGCCGATACGGTGCGCGCCCAATCCCGTTCCCGCATCTTGGAACTGGGGATCGGCCACGAACAGGCGTACGTGGACTTCTGGACCGAACTCGCCGACCACCCCGACCGGATCGGGCACGGCGATTCGGCACCGGTCAACCGGTGACCACGGCGTAGGCGAAGCCGTCCCAGCCTTTGCTGCCCACGGTCTGCAGCACGGTGGCCTCGAGCCGCGGCTCGTCGGCGAGCAGTCGCAGCGCTTCCCGGGCCCCGCGGACCGCGGGGTCGCCGGGGTCGCCGTCGGCCAGGGCGCCGCGGCGCACGACATTGTCGACGATGATCACCGAACCGGGGTGGGTCAGCCGCAGCGCCCACTGCACATAGTTGGCGTTGTTGACCTTGTCGGCGTCGATGAAGACCAGGTCGAAGGGCTCGCCGTGGTCCTCGGCGACTCCGGGCAGGGTGTCCAGCGCGGCGCCGACCCGGATCTCCACTCGTTCCCCCACCCCCTTGCGATCGAGGTTGGCGCGGGCCACCTCGGCGTGGTGCGGATCGTATTCCAGCGTCACGACGCGCCCCTGAGAGCCCACCGCACGCGCCAGCCACAGCGTGCTGAACCCGCCGAGCGTCCCGATCTCGAGCACACGCCGCGCCCCGGCCGAGAGCGCGAGCAGATACAGGAATTTGCCCTGCGCCGGCGAGACGTCGATGGGCGGCAGGCCCGCCTCGGAATTCGCCTGCGCCACATCGGAATCGGCGTCACCGATCAACGTGTCCACGACGTAGCGGTCGACCTCGCCCCATGCGGCATTCGTCATATCGGCCAGTGTGCCACCGCGACCGCACCGGCGCAGCGCCGCCGACGGGCCCGGCGCCGGGGCAAGGTTCAGAACAGGAAGTAGCGCTGCGCCATCGGCAACTCCGTGGCGGGCTGCTGGTCCCACACCTCGCCGTCGATGCGCACAGTGAAGGTGTCGGGTTCCACCTCGATACGCGGCATCGCGTCGTTGAGCGGCAGATCGCTCTTGGTGCGGCGGCGTACATCGGCCACCGGCACCAGTTTCCGGCGCACCTGCAGCCGCTCGGCCAGCCCGTCCTCGACCGCCTGCGGGGAGACGAAATGCAGCGACGCGCCCGCCGCCACCACGGGTGCGGCGCCGAACATGGGCCGCGGCAGCACCGGCTGCGGTGTCGGAATCGAGGCGTTGGCATCGCCCATCGCCGCCCAGGCGATCGCGCCGCCCTTGAGCACCGCATGCGGGCGGACACCGAAGAAGGCCGGCTCCCACAGCACCAGATCGGCCAGTTTGCCGACTTCGACCGACCCGATCTCGTGGTCCAGGCCGTGCGTCACCGCCGGGCAGATCGTGTATTTCGCGACGTAGCGGCGCACCCGGTGGTTGTCGGCGGCCCCGTCACCGGGCAGCGCGCCGCGGCGGCGCTTCATCATGTGCGCGGTCTGCCAGGTCCGCATCACCACCTCCCCGATGCGGCCCATCGCCTGCGAATCCGAGCCGATCATGGAGATCGCGCCCAGATCATGCAGCAGATCCTCGGCCGCGATGGTCGAGGGCCGGATCCGGCTCTCGGCGAAAGCGAGATCCTCGGGCACGGCCGGATTGAGGTGGTGGCACACCATCAACATGTCCAAATGCTCGTCGAGGGTGTTGACCGTATGCGGGCGAGTCGGATTGGTGGAGCTGGGCATCACATTCGGGTGCGAGGCGACGGTGATGATGTCCGGCGCGTGCCCGCCGCCGGCGCCCTCGGTGTGATACGAGTGGATGGCCCGCCCGGCGATCGCGGCGAGGGTGTCCTCGACGAATCCGGCCTCGTTGAGCGTATCCGAATGCAGCGCGACCTGAACCCCCGCGGCGTCGGCCACCCGCAGGCAGGCGTCGATCGCCGCCGGGGTGGTCCCCCAGTCCTCGTGCAGCTTGAATCCGCCCGCGCCACCGCGCAATTGCTCCCACATCGCCTCGGGGCGCACGGTGTTGCCCTTGCCCAGCAGCAGGATGTTGACCGGCCAGCCGTCGGTGGCCTCGAGCATGCGGCCCAGATGCCAGGCGCCGGGAGTGACGGTGGTGGCCTTGGAGCCCTCGGCCGGTCCGGTTCCGCCCCCGATCAGGGTGGTGATACCGCCGCCGAGCGCCTCGTCGAGCAACTGCGGGCAGATGAAGTGCACGTGGCAGTCGATCGCGCCGGCGGTGAGGATGCGGCCGTTGCCGGCGATGATCTCCGTCGACGGACCCACCACCAGATCCGGATGCACACCGTCCATGGTCTCCGGATTACCGGCCTTGCCGATCGCGCAGATGCGGCCGTCGCGAATGCCGATGTCGGCCTTGACGATTCCCCAGTAGTCGACGATCACGGCCCCGGTGATCACGGTGTCCGGGGTGCCCTCGGCGCGGGTGGCGCGGGCCTGGCCCATCGATTCGCGCAGCACCTTGCCGCCACCGAAGACGGCCTCGTCACCGGCCAGGCCGGGTCCGCCGCAGCGGTCTTCGGTGATCTCGATCAGAAGATCGGTGTCGGCGAGGCGAATTCGATCGCCGACCGTGGGGCCGAACAGCGTGGCGTAGCGGGCGCGGGACAGTTCCGCCATCAGTCGACCGGCCTTCCGTCTGTCTCGTCGGACCGGTTCGCCACCGGGCCGAGCGGTCCCGGCGCATCCGGGCCGATCCCGTACACCTCGCGGCTACCGCCCAGCGGCACCAGCGAAACACGCTGCGCCAGGCCGGGTTCGAAGCGCACGGCGGTACCGGCCGGGATGTCGAGGCGGCGGCCGTGCGCCACGGCCCGGTCGAAGTCGAGGGCCGTGTTGGCCTGTGGGAAGTACACGTGACTGCCCACCTGCACCGGCCGGTCGCCGGTATTGACCACCTCGAGTTCGATCCGGTCGGCGCCGGCATTGATCTCGATGAGGCCGGCGGCGAGCAGATACTCACCCGGCACCGGGCCGGAGCCGCTCTCGGCGGATATCGCGCTCATCGGTGCCCCTCAGCCGATCGGGTGATGCACGGTCACCAGTTTCGTGCCGTCGGGAAAGGTGGCCTCGACCTGCACGTCGGCGATCATCTCGGGAACACCCGCCATGACGTCGTCGCGGGTGAGCACGGTGCGGCCCGAGGACATCAGCTCGGCGACGGTGCGGCCGTCCCGGGCGCCCTCGAGGACGTGGTCGGTGATGATCGCGACCGCCTCGGGATGGTTGAGTTTCAGCCCCCGAGCCTGCCGCCGGCGCGCCAGTTCGGCCGCGTAGCTGAGCATCAGCCGTTCCTGCTCGTGCGGTGACAGACGCACATCGACTCCTCGGCTGCTCGGGCGTACGGTGCTCGATATCTTGGCACGGCCGTACCGAGTACGCGCGCCGGGACGGGCGCTCGACTCGGCGGCGTCAGGCCTTGGCCGCCCCGTCCGCGGTGAGGTTCTGCAGCCGCACCTGGCCGCGCGCGACCACCCGGTCCTGCTCGTCGGTGATCTGCACCTGCCACAGCTGCTGCGAGCGACCCTGGTGAATCGGGGTGGCGACACCGCGCAGGCTGCCCTCGCGAACCGCGCGCAGGAAGTCGGTGTTGTTGTTGACGCCGACCACATGACCGCGGTCACCGAACCACACGCCGCCGCCGACACTGGCCAGGGTTTCGATGATCGTGCAGTACACCCCGCCGTTGACGATGCCCGCGGGCTGATGCAGCTGCGGCGAGACCACCCACTCCCCGACCACACGATCGGGCCCGACCTCGGTGTACTTCAGACCGATGAGGTCGGTGAAGGTCCCCTCGCTGTAGCGGGTCATCTGCTCGGGCGTGACATCCGCCAGGGAGCGAGCCTCGAATCGGTCGTGCTGTGTCATAGAAAAACACTTACACCACCTGAGTACCGGCCGGTACGGCGGTGCCGCGCGCGCCCGGCCACCCAGGTGCCGGGTAATCGAGCAGCACACCGGCGGCACAATGTGAAAATCGTTGTACCGCAGCGGCATACGCACTCACGGCGATCCGGCTACGGTTGCGATCACGGCGAGCGCAACCCTCGCTCCGGCCCCCGCGCCGCCCTACCGTGGCGGCCATGACAGCCGCATCGGACACTCCGCTCAACGACATCGTCGACGCCACCGCACAGGCCGTGGCCGGCGATCCGGCGAAGGCGCAGGTCCTGTTTTCCGCTGCCGGAGTCGCGGAGGGTGCCGTCGGCAGCGCCGTCACGGTCGGCACGTACACGGTCCGGGTGGACGAGCCGGCCGCGCTGGGCGGCGCGGGCACCGCGCCGAATCCGGTCGAGTTCTATCTGGCGGCACTGATCTCGTGTCAGGTGGTGACCTACCGGTTCTGGGCGCAACGTCTCGGCATCGTCGTCGACGATCTGCGCATCGAGGCCGAGGGCGACCTCGACGTGCGCGGCTTCTTCGGACTCGACGACAGCGTGCGCGCCGGGTTCCAGCAGGTCCGGGTGAATGTGCACATTCGTGGTCCGGAGCCGGCGCAGCGCTACGCTGAACTGCAGGCCGCCGTGGACGCTCACTGCCCGGTTCTCGATATCTCCACCGGGCCGACGCCCGTGCTGACCACACTGATCACATCGGAGTTGGAAAACTCCGCAGTTCCCGCCTGATTCTTCACGAATCGGGCATTCTGGGGCGGCGCACCGCCGCCTCGTGCGCGACGATCCATCCCATCTACACATTTTGGAGCTGAAACCCATGACCGACTCCGTCGAGCCGAACGATCCGGCGCAGAACTGGAGCTTCGAGACCAAGCAGGTCCACGTCGGCCAGATTCCCGACGGCACCACCAACGCTCGCGCGCTGCCGATCTACCAGACCACCTCCTACACCTTCCGCGATACCGATCACGCGGCGGCGCTGTTCGGTCTGGCCGAGCCCGGCAACATCTACACGCGCATCATGAACCCCACCCAGGACGCGGTCGAGCAGCGCATCGCCGCCCTCGAGGGTGGTGTGGCGGCGCTGCTGCTCTCCTCGGGCCAGGCCGCCGAAACCTTCGCGATCCTCAACATCGCGGGCGCCGGTGACCACATCGTGTCGAGTCCGCGCCTCTACGGCGGCACCTACAACCTGTTCCACTACACGCTGCCGAAGCTGGGCATCGAGGTGTCGTTCGTCGAAGATCCCGACGATCTGGACCAGTGGCGCGCCGCGATCCGCCCGAACACCAAAGCGATCTACGGCGAGACCGTGTCCAACCCGCAGAACCACATCCTGGACCTGCCGGGCCTGGCCGAGGTCGCCCACACCGCCGGTGTGCCGTTCATCGTGGACAACACGGTGCCGACCCCGTACCTGATCCAGCCGCTGAAGCACGGCGCCGACATCGTCGTGCACTCGGCGACGAAGTACCTCGGCGGCCACGGCGCCGCGATCGCCGGTGTGATCGTCGACGGCGGCACCTTCGACTGGACGGTGACCGACGAGCAGGGCAACTCGCGCTTCCCCGGCTTCACCACCCCGGATCCCAGCTACCACGGCGCGGTGTTCGCCGATCTGGGTGCGCCGGCCTACGCGCTGAAGGCACGCGTGCAGTTGCTGCGTGACCTCGGCTCCGCGGTGGCCCCGTTCAACGCGTTCCTGATCGCCCAAGGCCTCGAGACGCTGAGCCTGCGGGTGGAACGGCATGTCGCCAACGCGCAGGCGGTGGCGGAGTTCCTCACCGAGCGGCCCGAGGTGACCAGCGTCTTCTACGCGGGCCTGCCGTCGTCGCCGTGGTACGAGCGCGGCCGGGAACTGGCCCCGAAGGGCACCAGCGCGATCGTCGGCTTCGAGCTGGCGGGCGGTGTGGACGCGGGTAAGCGGTTCGTCGACGCGCTGACCCTGCACAGCCATGTCGCCAATATCGGCGATGTGCGTTCGCTGGTCATTCACCCGGCCTCGACCACGCATTCGCAGCTGACGCCCGAGGAGCAGCTGGCCGCGGGTGTGACGCCGGGCCTGGTCCGGCTCGCGGTGGGCATCGAGGGGATCGAGGACATCCTCGCCGACCTGCGGACCGGTTTCGCCGCCACGCACTAGTTCTCGCCGATGCCCGGTTCGCCGCCACCCGGCGGCGGGCCGGGCAGCGTCGTGTCAGCGAAACACGCACCGGCACTTCGGGATTCGGGCGCGGGAGCTCGGAAACGACGCGGCGGGCCCTTCGTGACGAAGGGCCCGCCGCGGGCAGTGGACCGGGGAGTCGACCGCAGCCCTCGGGACTCTCGCTCGATCCGGACGCCGAGTCGAGTGTAGGTCAGGCTTACCTAACCAAGCAAGAGCGACGCACCGGCAACCCGCGATCGGCCAATGCCAGCAGCAACGCCTGCCCCCGCTCGATCCCCGCATCCGCGCCGGTCCGCGCCAGTTCCGGAACATAAGTGGCCGCGCCCACGACGGTTTCGCCCACGAGATTCCAGAATCGCGCCCGGCTCAGCCCCGCGCAGCGCTGCAGGCTCTCACACACCAAGGTCAGCGCCGCCTCGCAGCGATGCGCCAGCCACACCGACAGCGCCCGATCACACGGCAGCGTCACCACACCCGGCCGCGCTGCAAGCGGATCACCCGCCACCACGCGAATCGTCGTGTCCGACAGGCCCGCCCAGTCCAGCCCGCCGTCGTTGTCGCTGTGCACCCACAGATTCTCGAGCCCCGGATCCCAGGCGCGGTTGTCGCAGACCATCAGCGCGACCACCCGGCCGACCACGGCATGGATCAGCGCGGTGGCGACCACCTCGGCGGCGATCTCGGCGCTGACCATCTCCGCCGCATGCCGGCGATACATCAGCTCGATGCGACCTTCACGCACCCCGTCGGCCAGTCGCCACCACCGCCGACGGCCCTGTTCGGCCATCGCCGCCATGGCGTAGACGCGCGGATGCCCGGGCTGCAACGCGCGCAGCCGGACACAGATCTGTTCGAACGCCGGCTCCGGACGGCGAGCCGGGAAAATCGTCACTGGTTCGGACATCGAACCCCCTCAACGTTCGGCATTGCGGTCGGCAACGAAAGATAGGTTAGGCTTACCAGAGTTGTACGGCGACAGGTCGCTGCGCAAGTGTTCGATCGCCATGAAACGCGTCACCCAGGAGTCGTTCGCCGCCGTGTCCGCCGCAGTCATCACCCCCCGTCGCCGTGCGACCGGCCTGGCACTCCTGGCCGGGGTGCTGCTGCTCGCGGTCGTCGCCGGACTCGCCGTCGGCGCGAAATCCCTGTCCCCGGCCGAGATCTGGCACGCCGTCTCCTGTCCGGACGGCGTGCCGTTCACCTGTCCCGCGGACGGGCAGGCCGACCGGATCGTGCGCGAATTGCGCCTGCCCCGAACGGTTCTCGCACTGCTCACCGGCGCCGCACTCGGTATCGCCGGTGCGCTGATCCAGGGCTACACGCGCAATCCGCTCGCCGATGCTGGATTGCTGGGTCTCAACGCGGGTGCGGCGTTCCTGGCCGCGCTCGGCATCCATCTGTTCGCGCTCACCCAGCCGAGCCAGTACATCTGGTTCGCCTTCGCCGGAGCACTGGCGGCCGGGGTGGTGGTGTTCGGCGCATCGGCGAGCGGCGGCAGCCGATCCACCCCGTTGACGCTGGTCCTGGCCGGTGCAGCGGTCACTGCGCTGCTGCAGGCGCTGACCAACGCGGTGATCCTGCTCGATCCGGCCGCGCTGGACACCTACCGCTTCTGGGTGGTCGGCACTCCCGCCGGACACGAACCCGCGGTCGCGGCCCAGGTGGTGCCGTTCATCCTGGCGGGAACGGTGCTGGCGATCCTGGCCGCGCCCGGGCTCAACGCGATCGGACTCGGCGAAGATGTCGCGCGCGGGCTCGGGGTGAACATAGCGCGCAACCGCGCGATCGGGCTCACCGCGGTGGTGCTGCTGACCGGCGCCGCGACGGCCGCGGTCGGCCCGATCGCCTTTCTCGGATTGGTCGTTCCGCACCTGGGCCGCATGATCACCGGCCCGGATCACCGCTGGCTGATTCCGTATTCGGCGCTGCTCGGGGCGATCGTGCTGCTGCTGGCCGATGTCGTCGGCCGGGTGATCGCGCCGCCCGGCGAGTTGCAGGCCGGTATCGTGCTGGCCGCGATCGGCGCACCCTGTTTCATCGCCCTGGTGCGCCGGCGGAAGGTGGCCGAATTGTGAACGCGCGCAGCGATATCCGCACCTCCGGGGCCGGCACGGAACCGGGTACCGAGCAAGGGGACGGAGACCGACGGGCCGGGGGCGAAGCTACGGCCGGGTTGGTCGGCGATTCGACGAGCGCTCCCGGCGTGGACCGATCCGGCGTGGCGCTGGCACGGGTCCGGCAGGCCGTCCGGGTCGCCGGAATGTCTGCGGTCCTTCGTCTTTCGATGCTGCTGACGTTGCTGGCCCTCGCCGCCGCGATCGTGGTGCTGTGCGTAGTGGACATCTCCGTCGGCGACTATCACATCGCCCTCGCGCGGGTGCTGGACGTGCTGACCGGCGGCGGCACCCGTTCGCAACGCTACGTCGTCATGGAATCGCGGCTGCCACGCGCGGTGACCGCGCTGGTGGCCGGAGCGGCGCTCGGCATCGCGGGCGCGATCACGCAGTCGATCCTGCACAATCCGCTCGCGAGCCCCGACGTCCTCGGCATCACATCCGGGGCGAGCTTCGCCGCGGTCGCCGTGCTGGCCGGTGCGGGCGGCACCGCCACCGGAATCGTCGCGTTGCTGGGCGTTCCGCTCGCGGCACTCGCGGGTGGACTGGCCACTGCCGCATTGATCGGCGTCCTGGCGCTGGGCCGCAACAGCGGCGGCGACACCGGACTGAGCGGAATGCGGTTCATCCTCATCGGGATCGGGGTCAACGCGCTGCTGCTGGCCGGTATCAACTGGCTTGTCACGCGGGCGAGTCTCGACGACGCCGCCCGGGCGCAACTGTGGCTCACCGGCTCGCTCAACGGCGCGGACTGGAACCGGACGAGTGCGGCGGCGGCCGGACTCGTCGTCGTGGTTCTCATCGCGGCGGGTTCGGCGCGCACCCTGGCCGCACTGCGCTTCGGCTCCGACACCACTCGCGCGCTCGGTGTGCGCGTACAGACCCAGCAGTTGGTGCTGATCGGCGCCGCGGTGGCGGCGGCTGCCCTGGCCACCGCGGCGGTCGGCCCGCTGGCCTTCGTCGGGCTGGCCGCGCCGCAGATCGCCCGCCGGCTGCTGCGCACCCCCGGGGAGCCGGTCATCGGCTCGGCGCTGACCGGGGCGCTGATCGTGATCGCCGCCGATGTCGCGGCCCGAACCGTCGTACCGGTCGACTTGCCGGTCGGCCTGGTCACCGCCGCGTTCGGCGGACCGTTCCTGCTGTTGCTGCTGATACGCGTGAACCGGAAGGCGACATTGTGAGCACCCGAACCCCGCACCGGAACACCGGCAACGACGCCCACCGCCTCGCCGCGGAGAACATCACCCTCGGCTACGGCGGCCGTGTCATCGTCGACGGCCTCAGCGTCGATATCGAACCCGGCCTCATCACCACGGTGATCGGCCCGAACGGCTGCGGCAAATCCACACTGCTGCGCGGATTGGGCCGGCTGCTGCGGCCGAACGCGGGCCGAGTCCTGTTGGACGGCAAGGCGATCGCCACCATGAAGACCCGCGACGTCGCCCGCATCGTCGGCATGCTGCCGCAGGCACCGGTCGCGCCGGAGGGCCTGACCGTGGCCGATCTGGTCGCGCGCGGCCGCCACCCGCATCAGTCCTGGCTGCGCCAATGGTCGGCCGACGACGAAACCGAGGTCGCGCACGCCCTCGCCCAGACCGGCGTGTCGGAACTGGCCGACCGCACCCTCGACGAACTGTCGGGCGGGCAGCGCCAGCGGGCGTGGATTTCCATGGCACTGGCCCAGGGCACCGACATTCTGCTGCTCGACGAGCCCACCACCTATCTGGATCTGGCCCACTCGCTGGAAGTGCTCGACCTCGTCGACCGGCTGCACGACGATCTGGGCCGGACCGTGGTCATGGTGTTGCACGATCTGAATCTGGCCATCCGCTACAGCGACCGGCTGATCGTCATGCGTGAGGGCCGCATCGTCGCCCAGGGCGCGCCGAGCGAGGTGATCGACACCGAACTGTTGCGGACGGTCTTCGGCCTGCGTGCCGAGGTGCACACCGATCCGGTGTCGGAGCGCCCGATGATCGTGCCCATCGGCGCGCGGCACGTCGTCGGCGCCGTCGGCGGACCGCGCCCGGACGATGCCGCAACGAGTTCCCCGACCGGTTTATGAAAAATCCCACATAGCTACCGACCGGTTACGACGAACTGTAGTACGCATTTGTGTCGTTGCCTCCGTAAGCTGGAGGGATGGCAGGTCTTGGTGAACTCGAGAAAGCGGTCATGGACCAGTTGTGGTCGGCCGATGAACCGCAGACGGTACGGCAGGTCCATGAAGCCCTCGCCGCGCGCCGCGAGCTCGCGTACACCACGGTGATGACGGTGCTACAGCGACTGGCGAAGAAGAATCTGGTCGTGCAACAGCGCGACGACCGGGCACATCGGTACGCGCCCGTGCACACGCGCGACGAACTCGTGGCCAGTCTGATGGTCGACGCGCTGCAGCAGGCCGACGAAGTCGGGTCCCGCCGCGCCGCGCTCGTGCACTTCGTCGAACAGGTCGGAAAGGATGAGGCTGCCGCACTCCGCGATGCACTCGCTAAGCTCGAAGCAACCGAGACCGCGCGCAACCCGTCCGAGGACGAGAACACCGCATCCGACGACAACGGAGTCGCCCCGCCGCAGTAGCTGCGTGGTGCTCTCCGGCGCCGCGATCTCGGGCCCTGGCCCCACAACGCAGTGAGCTGAGTATGAACGCAACAGCGCCGGTCTTCGCCGGTCTCGCCTTGCTTCTCGCGGGACCGGTCCCGGCTCTGCTCAGCCGAGCCACCTGGCCGTACCGGACTCCCCGCGCGGCGCTGGTGTTGTGGCAGGCGGTCGCGCTGGCAGCGGTGTTGTCGGCGTTCGGATCCGGGCTGGCCATCGCCAGTCTGCTGCTGGTCCCGGGACCCGACGGTCGCCCCACCACCTCCCCGACCAAGGAGATCGACGCGCTCGGCCTGGGCCTCTGGCTGATCTACGTCGTGGTCTTCGCGCTGACCCTGCTGGTCGGCGCGCGCCTGATCTACGCCGCGATCCGGGTCGGCGTGCACACCCGCCGCCGCCGGGCCCGGCACCGGATGCTGGTCGACCTGCTCGACCAGGGCGGCGACATCGGGCACGGCGATCTGATCGCGGCCTCGCCGCTGGCCGGTACCCGTGCCGCGGATATCCGCGTCCTCGCCGCCGCCGAGCCCATCGCCTATTGCCTGCCCGGTCTGCGCCAGCGCGTGGTGCTCAGCCAGGGAACGTTCGCGAACCTGTCGAAATCCGAACTGACCGCGATCGTCAGCCACGAGCGTTCGCATCTGCGGGCGCGCCACGACCTGGTGCTGGAGGCGTTCACCGCCGCGCACGAGGCATTCCCGCGGGTGGTACGCAGCAAATCCGCGCTGGATTCGGTGAAGCTGCTGATCGAACTGCTCGCCGACGATTCCGCCGTCAAGGTCACCGGACCCACCCCGCTGGCCCGCGCGCTGGTGACGTGCTCGAATTCCACCGCCCCGCAGGGAGCCATGGCCGCCGGCGGGCCCACCACACTCATCCGCATCCAGCGCCTGACCGGTCCGCTCGGCGATCTGCGCATCGCGACCGCGGCCTACGCGACGGCCGCCGCGATCCTGGTGGTGCCGACCCTCGCGGTGGCGATTCCGTGGCTGGTCGAATTGAACCGGTTGCTGAGTGCCTGAGCGGCGGCGTTCCCCGGGAGCTCACGGTCGGCACGCGAACAATCGCGGGGACAAGCCTTTCGGACGCGGCGGCCCCCGGGGCGCGCGAACCTCGGAAGCTTCCGGGCGGGCCGGGTCCGGCCGGCCGGTGGGCGAGCGCACGGGACGATCGGACCGCACACCGGATGCCGGAGACCGGGCACCGAAGGACCGTCGCCGAGCCGGGCGCTCCGAACTCTCGACCTCATCGCCGGGCGGCGAAGCTTCTCGCGGTCCGGCCTCGGCCGCGGGGCCCGGATTCGCGGAACTCGGCCTGCCGGTCGAACTGGTGCAGGCGTTGCGGCGGGAGCGCCTCGAGACCGCATTTCCCATTCAGGCGGCGGCGATTCCGGATGTGCTCGCCGGTCGCGATGTGCTGGGACGCGCGGCCACCGGTTCCGGCAAGACCCTCGCCTTCGGCCTGCCGATACTGGTCCGGCTGCGGCGCGGCGCGTCCGCACCGCGCCGCCCCCGTGCGCTCGTCCTCGCCCCGACCCGCGAGTTGGCCCTGCAGATCGAGACGGCCCTCGACGAGACCGCGCTGTCGCTGGGCCTGCGGGTGGCGACGGCCGTCGGCGGTGTGCCGATCAAACGGCAGGCCGATCGCCTGAGCCGCGGCGTGGACCTGCTGGTAGCGACCCCCGGCCGGCTCACCGACCTCATCGACCAGGACAAGGTCGGCCTGGACGCGATCCGCGTGGTCGCGATCGACGAGGCCGACCACATGGCCGAACTGGGCTTCGTCGACCAGATCCGCACGATCCTCGACCGCTTGCCCGCCGGCACTCAGCACCTGCTCTTCTCCGCGACCTTGGATGCCGCCGTCGACACGCTGGTGCACACCTATCTGAACGACCCCGTCCATCACGACGTCACGACCACCGCGGGAACGCGGGCGCCTTCCGCCGGGCACGCCGAGGCCCGCCCGGGCTCGCAGGCAACCGATTCGGTGGACGCCCCGGAGACGACCGATGCTCCCGCTGCCACCGCAGCCGGAGCGCCCCCGGACCGCAAAGCCGCTGAAAGACAAGAGAATTCACCGCCCCCGGCTGCCGAGACCGGCCGGGAATCCCGGCCGCAGGTGCCGAGCTCGCCGACGACGTCGACTGTCGAACCCACTCCCGCCGATGGGATCGGCAGGCCGCCCACCGGAAATGATCTCAGGGGGCTCTCCCCTTCCGGTACGGCGAAGGTATCCCA
The DNA here is from genome assembly GCF_049538315.1 of Nocardia sp. AB354. Classification (NCBI taxonomy): domain Bacteria; kingdom Bacillati; phylum Actinomycetota; class Actinomycetes; order Mycobacteriales; family Nocardiaceae; genus Nocardia; species Nocardia sp. AB354. The sequence continues at coordinate 174,817 of NZ_JBMVFU010000009.1, forward strand.
CTACCTCCTCCAGATACGAGCGACCGACAAGCGCGCAGTGGTCGCGGAGATCGCAGCGCGCGACGGGCGCACTCTGCTGTTCGTGCGCACCCAGTACGGTGCGGACAAACTCGCCGGGCGGCTGCGGGAAGCGGGCGTCGGCGCCGTCGCGCTGCACGGCGGGCTGAGCCAAGCGCAGCGTACGCGCACCTTAGCCGCGTTCTCCTCCGGTGCGGCACCGGTTCTCGTCGCCACCGACGTGGCCGCACGCGGCATCCACGTCGACGACGTCACGCTGGTGGTCCACGTCGATCCCGCCGCCGATGCCAAGGACTATCTGCACCGCTCCGGCCGCACGGGCCGCGCGGGCGCGAGCGGCACCGTCGTCACGATCGGCACCGATGCGAGCGCGGACACCGTACTCCGCGACGCCGCGGTGGTATTCGAGCACGTGCGCATCCGACCGGGCGACCCCCGGCTCACCGCCTTGGCCGGGGCCCGCCCGCCGACCGGACGCCCGGTCCCGGATCCGGCCGCCGCCCCGCCTCGGACGGTCGACACGCAAGAAGCCGACACACGCGCAAGGCCCCGGCGAAACACCCGGCCGCCACACTCCCGCAACCGCCGCGCCAACTGAATCACCTACCGGGACAACCCAACCCCGTCGACGCGGCAGCGTGCCGGCCACCGACGTCGGTCCCGGTTTCCGACTGCGAACCGTTGATTCGGCCTACCGTGCCATCATCACCGACCACGCCCCTCGTCCCCCGCGCCCGCATCCGCACCGGACGGAACCGGCGAGAAGGTCACGGTTCGCTCCTACCGCACCTCTCGGTATGGCGCACTTTCGACCGTGCAGCGCCGCTTTCGCTGTCAGCGCTCCGGAATGGCTTCCACCACAGTGGTTTTCACCGCATCGGCGGCAGACCCGTCCTTCAGGTCCACGCCGGATCGTCCCAGTGCACGCGCACCCGCTACCAGACCCGCGACGACGGCGGCGGCCTGGCGATACCCCAGGCCCTCGGGCGGGTGAATATTCGACACGCAGTTGCGTTCGGCGTCGGTGCGGCCCGGTCGGGGGCGGTGGGTGAGGTAGATGCCGAGACTGTCGGCCACCGACAGACCGGGGCGTTCGCCGATCAGCACCAGCACGGTGCGCACGCCGAGCGCGGCGCCGAGATGGTCACCGATCGCCACCCGCGCCTGCGTCGCGATCACCGGCGGGGCCAGCGTGTAGTGCGGGGCGAGTTCGTCGACCAGGGCCGCGAGCAGATCCGGTCCGTGTGTCGCGAGCGCACTCGGGGACAAACCGTCGGCCAGAACGATTCCCACATCGAAAGCACTGGGCGACAGAGGCTTTCGTAGCGCCGAGGAGTCCTCGGGTTCTCGTCCGAGATCGGGCCGGCGCAGATACTCCGCGCGGTCTCGGGCCCGGCTGCGTACCCGGATCGGCGTCCCGACGTCCAGCGCGGCGACCCGTTCGCACAGCGCATCCACGTCCACGCAGGTGTGCACCGCGTCGCGCGCCGCCGCATGCGCGGCCCGGAATTCCAATACGCGCGCGGTGGGCAGTGCGTCACCGGTTCGCCCGAGCCCGATCCGCGCCTGCGTCGTCCCACGCAATTCCCGCCAGAACAACTCGCTGTCCGCACCTGATCGACGCGCATCGCGCGCCTGTCCGGCTCCGGCCGGATTCGTCCCGGTGGCGCTCATCGCGGCCCCGCCAATTCCCGCAGCGGCGAGGTCAGCGGTTCCACCGCGGCGATACCGCCCGCGGCGTCGAGCATGCCCAGTCGCGCCAGCCACTGCTCGAACTCCGGCGCGGGCGCCAGGCCCAGAAGGCGGCGCACGTACAGCGCGTCGTGGAAACTGAGGCTCTGGTAGCCGAGCATCACGTCGTCGGCCCCCGGCACCGCGATAACGAAGGCGACACCGGCCGCGCCGAGCAGCGTCAGCAGGGTGTCCATATCGTCCTGATCGGCCTCGGCGTGGTTGGTGTAGCAGACGTCGACGCCCATCGGCAGGCCGAGCAGTTTGCCGCAGAAGTGATCCTCCAGCCCCGCCCGGACGATCTGTTTGCCGTCGTACAGATATTCCGGGCCGATGAAGCCGACGACCGTGTTGACCAGTAACGGCTCCAGTTCGCGTGCGACGGCGTACGCACGCGCCTCGAGCGTCTGCTGATCGACGGGCCTGCCGCCGGTACCGAAATGCGCGCCCGCCGACAGCGCCGAGCCCTGCCCGGTTTCCAGATACATCACGTTGTTCCCGACGGTTCCGCGCCCCAACGATCGTCCGGCCTCGTTGGCCTCGCGCAGCAGCGACAGATTCACCCCGAAGCTCGCATTCGCCGCTTCCGTCCCGGCGACGGACTGAAAGACGAGATCCACCGGCGCCCCCGCCTCGATCAACCCCAGCGTCGTGGTCACATGGGCGAGCACACAGGACTGGACCGGAATGTCGAATCGGGTCCGCACCTCGTCGAGCAGCGTCAGCAGCTCGGCGGCGGCCCGCGGCGAGTCGGTGGCCGGATTCACGCCGATCACCGCATCCCCGCAGCCGAGCAGCAATCCGTCGAGCACCGCCGCGGCGATACCGCGCGGATCGTCGGTGGGGTGATTCGGCTGCAGCCGGGTGGCCAGCCGGCCCGGCAGTCCGATGGTGGTGCGGAAACCGGAGCGCACCTCGGCGGCCCGCGCGACCGCGATCAGATCCTGATTGCGCATCAGTTTACTCACCGCCGCGACCATCTCCGGCGTCAAACCCGATGCCACGGAACGCAATACCGCTGCCGGTGGCTCCGCCTCCGATCCGGCGGCCACCGCGAGCAGCCAGTCCCGCAGGCCGCCGACCGACAGCTGCGCGATCGGTGCGAAGGTCGCGCGATCATGCGTGTCGAGAATCAGCCGGGTGACCTCGTCGGTCTCGTAGGGCACCACCGGGTCGTTCAGGAAGTCGCGCAGCGGCACCTCGGCCAGCGCCCACTGCGCCGCGGCGCGCTCCGCGTCCGAACTCGCCGCGCACCCGGCGAGTTCGTCACCGCTGCGCAGCGGTGTCGCCTTGGCCAGCAGGTCGGCCAGCCCGTCGAAGGCGTAGGTCCGGCCGTGGAGGGTCTGCTGATACCGCGTCATCGGTCTCCTCCGGATCGGCGTCCTGTCCACCCTCACCGCCGGTGGTGGCTGCCAGCGTACCGCCGCACCCACACCCCTCGATGTCCGTTATGTCCCAACGCGTTACGATCGGGTAAGCACTCCGGCACTGCGAGGAGGCGCACTTGACCGAACGCAAACCGGCCGGCATGGGTTTCGAATCCTGGATCGACAAGCAGATCCGCGAGGCCACCGAACGCGGTGAATTCGACAATCTGGCCGGAACCGGCAAACCGCTGCCCGGCGTGGGCGAGCCCTACGACGAGAACTGGTGGCTGAACAACTACCTGCGCCGCGAAGGTGTGGGCGGCGAGGCGCTGCTGCCGACCTCATTGGTGCTGCGCCGCGATCTGGAGCGGTTACCCGAGCGGGTCGCGGAGATGGATTCCGAGGCCGAGGTCCGCGCCTATGTGTCCGATCTCAACATCCGCATCGTGGAATGGATCCGGATGCCGCACGGCCCCCACGTCCGCCTCGCACCCGCCCGAGCCGACGAGGTCGTGGCGCGCTGGCGCGCCGACCGGCACACCCGGCAACGAACGGCCGCCCCCAGCGGAAAAGACTCTCTCGCAACCACTTCCACGCGACACCGGGACGGCCGCCCGCGGTGGTGGCGCCGACTGCTTCGCCGCGACCGCCCCGGCGCCGCCTAGTCCTGAGACGGCGGGAATCCACCGGTGGCGACCGGCCCCCACCGCTCGACCTCGATGCGGATCAGCGATTTGTTCTGCCGCGCCATCGCCGCGCGGTAGTCCTCCCAATCGGGATGCTCGCCCGCGATACAGCGGTAGTAGTCCACCAGTCCGTCCAGCGCTTCCGGCATGTCGAGTACCTCGGCACGCCCGTCGATCTGGACGTACGGACCGTCCCAGTCGTCGGACAGCACACAGATCGACACCTGCGGATCGCGGCGCGCGTTGCGGGTCTTGGCCCGTCCGGGGTAGGTGGAGATCACGATCCGGCCCGCCTCGTCGACGCCGCAGGTCACCGGCGACATCTGCGGGGCGCCGTCGGCGCGCGTGGTGACCAGGACACCGCGATGACGCTGGCGGGCGAAGTCGAGCAGTTCGGTCCGGTCGACCTCCGTGGCGGTCGCGATCCTTGGCATGGGCGATCCTTTCTCGACGGTCCTCTCGCAACCACCCTGCCATGATCGATTCCCCTACAATGGCCGGAGTGCAGTTTCTCCCAGGACACACGCCGCCGTACGACCTCACCTACGACGATCTGTTCCTCGTGCCCAATCGCACCGATGTGTCGTCGCGGTTCGATGTGGACCTGTCCACCAGCGATGGAACCGGCACTACCATCCCCATCGTGGTCGCGAACATGACCGCGGTCGCCGGACGCCGCATGGCCGAAACGGTCGCGCGCCGCGGCGGCATCGTGGTGCTGCCGCAGGATCTGCCGATCAGCGCGGCCTCCGACACCATTTCCTTCGTCAAGAGCCGTTCCCTCACCGCCGACACCCCGGTCACCCTCGGGCCGGATCATTCGGTGTCGGACGCGTTGGCCCTGATCCACAAGCGCGCCCATCGCGCCGTGGTCATCGTCGAGAACGACAAGCCGGTCGGCGTCGTCACCGAATCCGCCTGTGCCGATGTCGACCGATTCGCGCGGTTGCGCACGGTCGCCGACGCCGATTTCGTCAGCGCCGCCGCGACCACCTCCCCGCGCGAGATCTTCGGCCTGCTCGAGGCGGCGCACGCGACCCTCGCGGTGCTGGTCCACGACGACGGCACCCTGGCCGGTGTCATGACGCACACCGGCGCGGTCCGCGACGGCATCTACACCCCGGCCGTGGACCGGAACGGCACGCTGCGCATCGCGGCCGCGGTCGGTGTGAACGGCGATATCCCGGGCAAGGCGAAGGCGCTGGTCGACGCCGGCGCAGACGTCCTGGTCATCGATACCGCCCACGGCCACCAGGAGAAGATGCTCGAGTCCCTGCGCGCGGTGGCGGACCTGAAACTGGGCGTGCCGCTGGTGGCGGGCAATGTGGTCTCCGCGGCCGGAACCCGCGATCTGGCCGAGGCCGGGGCCGACATCGTCAAGGTCGGCGTGGGCCCGGGCGCCATGTGCACCACCCGCATGATGACCGGTGTCGGCCGCCCGCAGTTTTCCGCGGTCGCCGAATGTGCCACGGCCGCAAAGGATCTCGGCGTGCACATCTGGGCCGACGGCGGAGTCCGCCATCCCCGCGACGTGGCGCTGGCGCTGGCCGCGGGCGCGTCGAACGTGATGATCGGCTCCTGGTTCGCCGGTACCTATGAATCGCCCGGTGATCTGCGCATGGACCGCGACGGCAACGCCTACAAGGAGAGCTTCGGCATGGCCTCCAAGCGCGCCGTGGCCGCCCGCACCGCCGCCGACAGTGGATTCGATCGCGCCCGCAAGGCGCTGTTCGAAGAGGGCATCTCCTCCTCCCGGATGCGACTGGACCCGGAACGTCCCGGCGTCGAGGACCTCATCGACCACATCTGCTCGGGTGTGCGCAGCGCCTGCACCTACGCCGGGGCCCGCACGCTCGCCGAACTGCACGAGAAGGCGGTCCTCGGCGTGCAGTCGGCCGCCGGTTTCGCGGAAGGACGCCCGCTGCCCTCGGGGTGGTGAGGCTCACCACACTCGGCGCGGCTCGCGGAGGGCGATCCGGCAGGATCCGGCACACACCGGGCGTCTCCGCGTTCGCCGCGAGCCCGATCCGCCCCACCGGAGGGGTCGCGGCGCGCCGCGCCGCTCGGTCGCCGCGAAGATCCCGGTAACATAGGCTGTGCCGACCGGCGGACCTCCGCCGACCGGCATTGCGTTTAGTTCGGCTCGTCCACTTGCGAAAGGAACCAGTTGTCACCCGCGTCCGAGGGCGCCACACAGGAGGGCTCCTCTACCGAGCCGGGTGACCAACCCGGCGCCTCCGTCTCCGCAGATCCTCCGTTACCCGGTGGGCGGTGCCGATCGTGTCCGTAGTGCTCACCATCGTCAGCCTGCTGGGATTCATCGCGCTCACCGCGGGCACGGCGATCTTCGTCGCTGCCGAATTCTCGCTCACCGCACTCGAGCGCAGCACCGTCGAAGCGCACGCCCGCGAGGGCGATCGTCGCGCGCGCCAGGTCCGCCACGCGCACCGCACCCTGTCGTTCCAGCTGTCGGGCTCCCAGCTCGGCATCACCATCACCACCCTGGTCACCGGTTATATCGCCGAACCGGTGCTGGCCCGGCTCATCGAGCCGATCTGCACCGCGCTCGGCGCGGGCCCCGGGACCGCGCAGGGCGTTTCCCTGTTCATCGCGCTGGTGCTGGCGACCTCGCTGTCGATGACCTATGGCGAGCTGGTCCCCAAGAACATCGCGATCGCCAAACCGCTGACGACCGCGCGCTGGACGGCCGGTCCGATGATCGTGTTCACCACGGTCTTCTCCTGGCTGATCAAACTGCTCAACGGCGCCGCGAACTGGGCGGTGCGCCGGCTGGGCATCGAACCGGCCGAGGAACTGCGGTCGGCACGCTCGCCGCAGGAGCTGGGTTCGCTGGTGCGCACCTCCGCGATGCGGGGCTCGCTCGATCAGCGCACCGCCCTCGTGGTGGACCGCTCGCTGCTGTTCGGTGAGCGCAGCGCCGAGGATCTGATGACGCCGCGGGTGAAGATCGAAACACTGGATCAGAACGACACCATCAGCGACCTCATCGCCGCCGCCGGCCGCACCGGCCTGTCCCGTTTCCCGGTCATCGACGGCGATCTGGACAACACCCTCGGCATCGTGCACGTCAAACAGACATTCCTGTATCCGGTCGCGCAGCGCGGCACCATCGCGCTGTCCTCGATCGCGCGGCCGGTGCCGATCGTGCCCGCCAGCCTCGACGGCGACACCGTGCTGGAACGGGTACGGGCGGACGGCATGCAGCTCGCGCTGGTCGTCGACGAATACGGCGGCACCGCGGGCCTGGTGACCATGGAGGACATCATCGAGGAGATCCTCGGCGACGTCCGCGACGAGCACGACGAGGAGGAACTCGACGTGCGCCGCACCGCCCTGGGCTGGAACTGTTCCGGGCTGCTGCGCATCGACGAGGTGTCCCGGGCCACCGGATACGACGCGCCCGAGGGCGAATACGACACCCTCGGCGGACTGGTCCTGACCACCCTGGGCCGGATTCCGCTGGCCGGCGACGAGGTGCTGCTGCCCACCCCGAGCGCAACCAACGGGCACGCGATGCAGCCGCACACCCACGGCGGCTGGCTGGCCCGGGTGGAACGCATGGACGGACGACGCATCGACCGGGTGCTGCTGCAGCCGGTGGACGCCGATGCGGTGACGACGTGGGAGCTCAGCCATGGGTGATCTGTTCGGACTGATGCTGACCGTCGTTCTGCTCGGCGCCAACGCCTTCTTCGTCGGCGCGGAGTTCGCGCTCATCTCCGCCCGCCGTGACCGGCTGGAAACCCTTGCCGCCCAAGGTAAACGGGGAGCCGGCACGGTGATCGGCGCGGCCGAGCATCTGTCGATGATGCTGGCCGCCGCCCAGCTGGGCATCACCATCTGTTCGCTGCTGCTGGGCCGCATCGGCGAACCGGCGATCGCGCATCTGCTCGAGCGCCCGTTCGACCTGGTCGGCGTGCCGGATCAGCTGCTGCATCCGGTGGGATTCGCGCTGGCCCTGGGCCTCGTGGTGATCCTGCACATGCTGATGGGCGAGATGATTCCGAAGAACATCGCCCTGGCCGGGCCGGAGCGGGTGGCGTTGCTGCTGGTGCCGATCATGCTGTGGTGGTTGCGCCTGGCCCGTCCCCTGATCGGCCTGTACAACCTGGCGGCCAATCTCACCCTGCGCGCGCTGCGCATCGAGCCCAAGGACGAGCTCGACGCGACCGTGTCGTCGGTGGAGCTGGCGGAGATGATCGGCGAATCCCGCTCGGAAGGTCTCATCGACGAGGAAGAGCATCGCCGTCTCACCCAGGCGCTGGGCACCACCGACCGCATCGTCGCCGATGTGATGGTGCCGCTGGCCACGACGCGCTGCGTGCCGCTGCGCGGCGACGGCACCACCCTGGGCGATATCGAAGCCGCGGTCGCCGAGACCGGCTTCTCCCGTTATCCGGTGCGCGCCGGCGACGGCTCCCTGGTGGGCTATCTGCACGTCAAGGACGTGCTGGACAAGGTGGCCGACGATTCGGCCGGGCCGTCGACCCCGATCCCGCGCACCGATATCCGGCCGCTGCCGACGCTGAGCATGGGCACCACGCTCTACGAGGCGCTGGCCCGGTTGCGCCGCACCAACAGCCATCTGGGCCGGGTCATCGACACCCGCGGCAATACCGTCGGCATCGTCGCCCTCGAGGATCTGGTGGAAGAGTTCGTGGGCACCGTGCGCGATGCCACCCACCGGGTGGCGGAATGACCGTGGACGCGACACCGGCTGCGGCGCAGGACCTTCGGGTGCTGCCGCCGACGCAGTGGCGGAACCGGGCGCAGGCGCATCGGGACCGGGTCGACGAGATGGTCGGCCCGTACCTGCGGCAACGCGCCGACGGCCGCAAACATCCGGTGATCGACTTCCTGTTCACCTATTACGGGCACAAACCGGCCCAGTTGCGCCGCTGGCATCCGGGTTTCGGCGTGGCTCTGGCCGATGCCGAGGAGTACGCGCAGCGCCGCGGCTATCACCGCGTCGAGACGGCCGCCGGCCCGGTCCATACCGCCGACCCGGCCTTTCTCGACCGCCGCCGCGACACCGTCGAATTCGTCACGGCCCTGCTGGCAGCCACCGCAGCACGGCCGGCGCAACTGTCCTGCTTCGGATTACACGAATGGGCGATGGTCTACCGCAGCGACGATGTGCGCCACCGGCAGGTCCCGCTGCGGCTCGGCCGTGCCGGCACCGACGCCGTGGTCGATTCGATGTCGTTGCGCTGCACGCACTTCGACGCCTTCCGCTTCTTCACCCCCGAGGCGGCGCCGCGTAATATCGAACAACTCACCCGCGACGTCCAGATCCGCCGGGAACAGCCCGGCTGCCTGCACGCGGGAATGGATCTGTACAAGTGGGCATTCAAGCTGGTCCCGCTGATCGATTCGGATCTGCTGCTGGACTGCTTCGCCCTGGCCTGCGCCGCCCGCGAAATCGATATGCGCGCCAGCCCGTACGACCTCACCGACTACGGCTACCGGCCGATCGCCATCGAAACCCCCGGCGGCCGTGCCGAATACGTTCGCGCCCAGTCCGAGCTGGCCCGGCGGGCGGAGCCGTTGCGCACCGAACTGCTCGGCCGTTGCCGGGCACTGCTCGGGCCGTCCTGAGCGGACGGCGCCGAGCGGCTCAGTTCGCGCGGCGGATACTCAATTCCGCCGTGGCGTCGTAGATCCACGACATATCCGCCGCCGCGAAATCCGCCAGCCACGTGGGCGGCGCTGCCGCGGTGAGGGTTTCGAAGTTCCAGTAGTCCTTCCACAGCGAGACGCGCCCGTCGCGGACCCGGTGCACGGAGACGAACGGCAACTCGGCGCGCTCGCCCGTCGGCCACACCCAGGTTTCGGAGTGCTCGTAGATCACGTCCGGGCCGTCGGCGACCAGCAGCCCGTCGTGATTGGTGTATTCGGACAGCCCGGCCAGTCCGATGCGCAGGCGTTTGACGGTATCGGCCGGCCCCTTCGCGGCCAGCGTGGGACCGGTCGGCACGTCGAGGTAGATGCAGTCCTCGGTGAGCGATGCGGCCACCGCGTCCCAGTCGCGCCGGGCCAGCGCCGCCCACAGCCGCCGCACGACCGCGCGCGGATCATCGTTGTCGGACATACCTTTTCCTCGCTCTCCGGATTTTCGGTTGCTTTCCGGTCCCGCGCCGCGCGCGGTTACACCACCGGGTCGATGGTGGCGTTGATGGTGTGAATGGTGCCGTCGGGAATGACGAAGGTTTCGGTGATGTCGACGGTCATCAACCGCACCCCGGCGACACCGGAGTCGAGCAGATAGCGCGCGGTCACCACATCACCGCATTCGGTCATCCGCAGATCGCGAATGTCCTGAATCACCGAATACTGGACGCCGTGATTCAGTTCCTGTGTCAATTGCGGGCCCGAATAGCCCGTCTTCAACCCGGCTTCGACACGGGTGGCGTCCGGCGCGAACGGCACCGCGCTCGCATCGTGTGAGACCAGCGCATCGATATACGCGCGGGCGACGGCCTGCCGGGGCGTATCGGCCGGATTCGGTGCTGCCGCAGCCATTCCCACTCCAGCGTTCAACGCGGCAGCCACCGCACCCGATATGACTGCAACGTGTTTCATTCCCATTCGCAGAGTTTGTCTCACGTGTTGCTGTGGCGCAACAGCTCGGTGGCCCCGGACGGCTTTCCCCGAAAACAGACCCGATGAGAAGGTGGGTGGGTTACCGTTTCGATGCATTGCCCGCAACCGGCGGTACCGACTACCTCCGCGCGCGGGACGCGTAACCCGTTTCACTGTGGAAGGTGGGGGTCCCGCAATGGCGCGGAGGTCGAGCAGGCGCACGCCCAAACCACTCATCGCCGCGGCCGCGGCCCTACTCGCGGCCGCGATTCTGCCGGTCGGCGGCGCGTCGGCGGATCTGCAATCCGATATCGCCACCCAGGTGCAGCAATTCCTCGATATCGGCAAGGTCGCGGTGCCCCCGGCCGACTGCGGCCCGGGCTCGCGACCGGAAACCGGTATGCAGGGCGATGTTCCGGCCGCCGACCGCGCCTCCGGCCGCAGCACACAGGGCTACAGCTGCAATATGTCGTTCGTCGGCGGATATGCCGGCCACGGCGCCGGCATCACCTCGACCACCTACGACCACTGCTCCTACACCGGCTCGTTCTTCCCCGGCGATCTGCTCGGTCCCGCCCAGGGCGTGCAGGTGATCGACGCCTCCGATCCGGCGCATCCGGTGTTGAGCACCACCCTCACCGAACCGGCGATGATGGCCGGAACCTGGGAGAGCCTGAAGGTCAACACCGCGCGAAAACTGCTGGTGGGCACCGGAGTTCCGTTCCTGGAGGGTACCGGCTACCTGTCGGTCTACGACATCTCCGACTGCGCGCATCCGCGGCTGCTCAATCCGGGGCCGGGCACCAACCTGGCCATGCCCCTGCCCATCACCACTCACGAGGGCGGCTTCTCCCCCGACGGCCGGACCTATTGGGCCTCGGGCATCGCACCCGGCTTCGTCAGCGCGGTCGACCTCACCGATCCGGCGAATCCGCACGTGATCTGGCAGGGGCTCACCGGCATCGAGGCGCACGGCTTCGGCATCAGTCCCGACGGCAACCGCATGTATCTGTCGGCGCTGGGCGGATTCACGGTGCTCGATATCAGCGCGGTTCAGCGGCGCGATCCGAATCCGCAGGTCAACCACATCGGCCGGGTGTTCTGGACCGACGGCTGGGCAACCCAGCACAGCGTGCCGGTGAGCTACGACGGCACACCGTATCTGTTCACCGTCGACGAGGCGGGAGCTGGCGGGGTGAAACTGGTCGACATCTCCGACGAGAACAACCCCAAGGTGGTCGAGAAGATCAAGTTGCGGATCGATCTGCCGGAGAATCAGGACAGCATGCTCGCCTCCTCGATGGGCGGTTCGGTGTTCTCCTACGACCCGCACTACTGCGCGGCCGACCGTCCCGAGAATCCGACGGCACTGGCCTGCGGGTGGGAATCGTCCGGCATCCGGGTGTTCGATGTGCGCGATCCGTTCCAGGTGCACGAGATCGCCTACTTCAATCCGCCCGCCCGCACCGGACAGAATCTGCAACTGTGGAACTCGCCGCACGCACTGGGTTCGCTGATCGGACCACCGGCGCTGGAAGGCTTTTCGGTGGCGCGCGCCATTCTGGACGGGAAATTCGATCCGGCCCAGGCCCTGTCACCGCGCACCGGGATGCTGGCCTTCGGTGACGTGTCCTCCGACTGGTGTTTCGCGCCTCCGGAATGGCACGGCAGCCAGTTGTGGACCTCCTGCAACGACAACGGATTCATGGTGTTGCAGCTGGACAACGACGTGTATTCACCACCGGCCGACCAGCATTCGATCGTGGGGTCCTAGATGTCGCGGTGGCTGCGCTGGGGCTCCTCTGCGGCGGCGGCGTTGATCCTGTTGGTGATCGGCGCCGCGCTGCGGCCGATCGTCCTGCCCGAGAACCACACCGCCGCACCGGTTCTCGACGCCACCGAAATCGGATTCGCCCAGGATATGACCGCTCACCATCAGCAGGCGATCCAGATGGTGCAGCGTCTGGACCCCGGGGTCGACCCACAGGTACTGCGGCTGGCACAGCAGATCGACCAGTCGCAGCGGGTGGAGATCGGCACGATGCTCGGATGGCTGCGCCTGGCGAACGCCGCCCCGATGTCGGATCACCCGATGGCATGGATGAGCGCGGATACGGTTTCCGCACACCATCACGCGGCGAGCGGGCCCGCCACCACCGCGTCGGCGGCCGGCATGCCGGGAATGGCGAGCACGGCCGAACTGGACCGGCTCTCGGCCGCCCGGGGGCGTGACGCGGAAATCCTTTTCCTGCAACTGATGTACCGCCATCACGAGGGCGGCATCGCGATGGCTCGCGCCGCCGACCGGCAGATCGCCTCCGGCCCGGTGAAGGAGCAGGCCCGGGCCATGCTCGTCGCCCAGAGCCAGGAGACCGGGTTGATCGCGCTGATGCTGAACCAGCGCGGGGCGCAACCACTCCCCTAGGCCGATTCCGGCGGCCATGGTCGACCACTTCCTTGTCCGCAGGTTCGGCGGCCGCGGCGAGAGGGCCGGTCCGGTGCGGATCGTCCGGCGGACCCGAGGATGTCGGTGGGTGCCGCTATGGTCCCTGGGTCGGCACACAATCGAGAGGTTCGGACGCGGATGACTGTCGGTACGGCGATCACCATTCCCACGCATATCCACGGTTATCCGGATCTGGCGTTCGGCGGCTACGTGGCGGGCATGCTCGCCGATCGCGTCGGCGGTGAGGTGCGCGTCGACTTCCGGCGCGGTGTTCCGGTGCGCACCCCGGTCCTGATCACCGATTCCGAATCCGGCAGTGTGCTCACCGATTCCGACGGCACAATCCTCGCCGAGGCGAGCCCGGGTTCGGTGGAATTGGCCGTCACCCCGCCACCCGCATGGGAAGAGGCGGTTGTCGCATCTCGCGACTCGTTCGCCGCGGGCCGGCCCATTCCCGACTGCTACGGCTGCGGCACCGCGAATGCACCGGGCCGGGGCCTGCGACTGTATCCCTGGCGGATGCGCGACCACGATCTCGTCGCGGCCGCCTGGGTTCCCGATGCCGAATTGGCCGGGCCCGGAGGGCATCTGACCACGGAGAACATCTGGTCGGCCGTCGACTGCCCCGGCGGCTGGGCAGCCATCGAACTGTCCGGAATGCGCCCCGGGGGCGTCACGGCCGCCCTCACCACCCGTCGCATCGGACCGGTTCGCGCCGGGGAGAAGTACCTGGTCTGGTCCTGGCCGATCGCCGCCTCCGGGCGCAAACACACTGTCGGCGTGGCCATTTCGACGCTGAAGGGCGATCTGCGGGTCCTGGCCGAAGCGCTGTGGGTCGAGCCCCGGCGGTAATCTCCCCTGCCGGTCAGTCCGGCAACTCCTGGCTGCCCGACGGCAGTGGTCAGCTTCCCGCCTGACCCGAAACCCGGCGGCTCACGATGGCATGCCGCGAGCTCCCGGCACCGTGCCGACGAATCTCACGATCGGTTCGCCTACTCTCCGGCGCCCGCCAGACTGCGATAGGCGGCAGCGTAGGAATCCGGGCGTACGTCGCCCATCAACAGGTACTGCTGCAGGAAGCCCATCATCGCGCCGAGCATGACCTGGGCGAGCGCGTCGATATCGGCTGCGGCGGAGAGCAATCCGGCCTCACGGGCGCGCAGGAGCAATTCCCGCCAGGCGTCCCGGACTTGAGCCAGGCGTTCACGGACGATCCCGGCCACCACCTCGTCCCGCCCGGCCTCCGCCCACGCCTGCACCGCGACGCGCGGAATGTCACCGTCGCGAGCCAGATCCGCGATCTGCCCGAGCACCGACTCCAGCGCATCGATCGGCGCCACCGGCGTCGCCCCCTCGGTGAGCCGAGCCAGATTCGCCGTCATCCGGCCGAGCACGGAGTCGGCGATCGCGCGGATGATGTCGTTCTTGGATGCGAAATAGCCGTAGACCGCCCCCGCCGACATCCCCGATTCGGCGATCACCGCCGACATCGTCGTCTTGTGGAATCCCTCCCGGGCCACACAGCGCACGGCGGCAGCGATCAGCTGGTCTCGCCGGGCGGTGCGACGCTGTTCGGTCAGTCGCGGCATGTCCGCATCATAAAAAGAACGTTCGTTCTTGACAATCTCCCAGCCGCGGGCGCATGCTCGAAATACAAAAAGAACGTTCCTTCTCTTTGGAGTTGCGATGCGACCGTCGCCCGCCACCGTTCTCGGACCGGCTCTGGCCCTGTCCGCCCTGATCACCGTGCTGGTCATGGCCTTCGCCTGGCCGACCTCCAACCTGGCCCCACGTCACCTCCCGGTCGGGCTGGCCGGCCCGGCCCCCGCCGTCGAACAGGTGCGCCAGGGTCTCGGCGCGCTCGGCGATTCGGCGATCGACACGACGACGTATCCCGACCGCACGACGGCCGTTCAGGCCATCGAGGATCGCGATATCTACGGCGCCATCGTGATCGGCGCGAACGGACCGGAGGTGTTGACCGCCTCCGCAGCCGGCCCGGCCGTCGCCCAAGCCCTGACCGATGCCGCCCGGAGCATGAGCCGATCCGCTGCGCCGCAGACGAATTCCGGGCAGTCGCCGCAGCCCGGTAGTCCTGCCGCGGGCCAACCCGCACCCAGCACCCCGATGCCGCAACAGCTTTCGCCGGCGCCGGTGGTCACCGATGTCGTCGCCACGCCTGCCGCCGACCCGCACGGCGCGGTATTCGGCCTCACTCTGGTCCCCATGGTCATCGGCGGCCTGTTGACCGGCGCCGCCCTGTCGCTGCCGGCGCTGGGCCGCACCGCCCGGATCGGCGCGGCCGTGGCCGTCGCGCTCATCGCCGGATTCGCCGTCACCGCCGTACTGCACACCTGGCTCGACGTGCTGACCGGAAATTACCTCGCCAACGCGGGAGTGGTCGCCCTGGCCATCGGCGCGATCGCACTCGCACTCCTCGGCCTGCGCGCCGTGCTCGGCCTCGCCGGACTCGGCGTGGGCGCGGCAACCTTTGTCGCACTGGGTATTCCACTCTCCGGCGCCATGTCCGCACCGGAACTGCTGCCGACCGGCTGGGGCACCCTGGGAACACTGCTGCCGCCCGGCGCGGCCGCCACCGCGCTGCGCTCGACCGCCTATTTCGGCGGTGCGGGCTCGGCAGCGGCACTGGCGGTGCTGAGCTGCTGGGCCGTAGGCGGCTTGTTGCTGGCGACTGTCCCCCGGGGCACCCGCCACCTTCCCGATCCCGCGCACGACACCGAACCCGCACACCTCGCCCGGACGGCCTGATCGCCCCCGGAGACGACCCGGGGCAGCCGACCGCAGTTGTGGCCCACGATACAATCGGGCCTGCTCAATCGATGCCGACCGCGACCACGCAACTACCCATGGGTAACATGACAGGCGTACTTTTTCCATCCGGCTTTCTCGAAATGAGGCAGTAGATGACAGAGCGGATTCAGGTCGGCGGGCTCCAGGTGGCCAAGGTTCTTCACGATTTCGTGGAGAACGAGGCGCTCCCCGGCTCCGGCGTAGATTCCGCCGCGTTCTGGACCGGTGCGGAGAGCGTCATCAATGACCTCGCTCCCCGCAACCGCGCCCTGCTGGCCGAACGCGACGAGATCCAGGGCAAACTCGACGCCTGGCACGCCGAGAACCCGGGCAAGGGCTACGACAAGGCCGCCTACAAGAAGTTCCTCGCCGAGATCGGCTACCTGCGCGAAGAGCCCGCCGATTTCGCCATCGGCACCCAGAACGTCGACGACGAGATCGCGACCACCGCCGGCCCGCAACTGGTCGTGCCGGTGAGCAACGCGCGCTTCGCCATCAACGCCGCCAACGCGCGCTGGGGCTCGCTCTACGACGCGCTCTACGGCACCGACGCCATCTCCGAGGCCAACGGCGCGGAGAAGGGCACCAGCTACAACAAGGTCCGCGGCGACAAGGTCATCGAGTGGGCGCGCAACTTCCTCGACGACGCCGTGCCGCTGATCACCGGCTCGCACGTCGGCTCCAAGGCCTACAAGATCGTCGACGGTGAACTCGAGGTCACCCTCGAGGACGGCACCGACATCGGGCTGGCCGATTCCTCGGCCCTGGTCGGCTACCTGGGCGATCCGTCCGCGCCGAGCTCGATCCTGCTGCGCCACAACGGTTTGCACATCGACATCCAGATCGACCCGGAATCACCGATCGGCAAGACCGACGACGCGGGCGTCAAGGACGTCGTGCTCGAGTCCGCGGTCACCACGATCATGGACTTCGAGGACTCGGTCGCCGCGGTCGACGCCGAGGACAAGGTGCTCTGCTACCACAACTGGCTGGGCCTGATGAAGGGCGATCTGGCCGAAGAGGTCAGCAAGGGCGGCAAGACCTTCACCCGCACCATGAACCCGGACCGGGTGTACACCGGCCTCGACGGCAACGACGTGGTCCTGCACGGCCGCTCGCTGCTGTTCGTCCGCAACGTGGGCCACCTGATGACCTCCGACGCGATCCTCGACGCGCAGGGCAACGAGGTGCCCGAGGGCATCCTCGACGGCCTGATCACCTCGCTGATCGCGGTGCACTCGCTCAACGGCAACGCCAAGGTCAGCAACTCGCGCACCGGTTCGGTGTACATCGTGAAGCCGAAGATGCACGGCCCCGACGAGGTCGCCTTCGCCAACGAGCTGTTCGGCCGGGTCGAGGATGTGCTGGGCCTGCCCCACAACACCCTCAAGGTCGGCATCATGGACGAGGAGCGCCGCACCACCGTCAACCTCAAGGCCTGCATCGCGGCCGCGAAGGACCGCGTGGTCTTCATCAACACCGGCTTCCTGGACCGCACCGGCGACGAGATCCACACCTCCATGGAGGCCGGCGCGATGATCCGCAAGGCCGAGATGAAGAAGCAGCAGTGGATCCTGGCCTACGAGGACTGGAACGTCGACACGGGCCTGGCCACCGGCCTGCCGCACAAGGCGCAGATCGGTAAGGGCATGTGGGCCATGCCGGATCTGATGCACGACATGCTCGAGCAGAAGATCGGCCACCCGCGCGCCGGCGCCACCACCGCCTGGGTGCCCTCTCCGACCGCCGCCACCCTGCACGCCACCCACTACCACCTGGTGGACGTGTTCAAGCGGCAGGCCGAGATCGCCAAGGGCGGCACGCGGGCCACCGTCGACCAGATCCTGGAGATCCCGCTGGCCGCCGACACCAACTGGTCGGCCGAGGAGATCCGCAACGAGCTGGACAACAACTCGCAGTCCATCCTGGGCTACGTGGTCCGCTGGATCGATCAGGGCGTCGGCTGCTCCAAGGTGCCCGACATCAACGATGTCGCGCTCATGGAAGACCGTGCGACCCTGCGCATTTCGAGCCAGCTGATGGCGAACTGGCTGCGCCACGGCATCGTCACCGAGGAGCAGATCGTCGAGAGCCTGGAGCGCATGGCGCCCGTCGTCGACCGGCAGAACGCCGGTGACGCCGCCTACAAGCCGATGGCCCCCGACTTCGCCGGCAGTGTCGCCTTCCAGGCCGCCAAGGAACTGATCCTCGAAGGTGCCTGCCAGCCCAACGGCTACACCGAGCCCATCCTGCACCGCCGCCGCCGTGAGGCGAAGGCGCTCGCCGCGAAGGGCTGATCCGACACTCGTCGCGACCTGTCGCGGCGAACGGCTGACGTCGCAGCCCCGGTCGTATCGAACGACCGGGGCTGCTTCGCGTTCGAACGCGTCGCTACCGGCGTGCGCCCGGGTTCGCCACGTTGGGCCCGTCGACCGCACGCGCCGACGGTCACCGGCCGGCGAAGGCCTCGATCAGTACGCCGGTCGCGTCGTCCAGCGCCGTGCCGGCGGAGTCGGCATCGCAGTTGGTCGCCGTCGCGAAGGCGACGTCGCGCGCCGGCCCCAACCACGTGGTCGCCAGCCACAGCGTATTGCTCCCGGTATGGGTCAGCGCGACACCGCCTGCCCAGTCCCTGGTCACGACGCCCCAGCCGGCGGCGTAGTCGCCACCCGGTGGCGGTTGATGCAGACGCGCCATCGTCGCCGCGGATAGCAGGGTCGGCTCACCCCGAGCACCCCGGACGTGCATGGTGAGGAATTTCCCCCAGTCCACGAGACCGACATGGACCCGTCCGGCCGGTCCGTAGGCCGGCGGGTTGTCCGCGCGCGGATCCGCGGGTGCGATAGGTACGAGCGGGTTCCCAGCATTCGTATGACCCCACGGCTGATCGACGGCGTCGCCGTTGCCGGGCGGTCCGAAGCCGGCCGACGTCATGCCGAGCTTCGCGAACAGCTCGGTCCGAATCATGTTCTCCCACGGCATCTTCGCGATCCGTTCCAGCACTGTGCCGAGGATCAGATAGCCGGCGTTCGCATAGGCGTACGTGCCGGGCGCCTGCGCGGGTGGGCGGCTCAGCAGCGACCGCACGGCTCGGATCCGGGCGTCGGGGGCATCGCCATCGGACCACATCCGCTGCCGGATGTCGGCGGGCATGGTGGCCGGAGCGCCGCCGCGATGCTGGAGCAGCTGTTCGATGGTGGTGGCGCGATAACCGGGGTCGATCGTCTCACCGGCGAGCACGGTGTCGAGGCGATCGGAGAAAGCGAGTTGTCCGCGATCGACGAGGAGACCGATCAACGTCGCGGTCATCGCCTTGGTGTCGGACCCCAGATGCCATTCGTCGGCCGTCGTCACCGGCGTCGGATCTCCCAGTTTCCGCACCCCGCTCGCCCATGAGCCGATCAGGGTGCCCTCGCGCCACACCGCCGCCGCGAGCGCGGGAAGACCCGCCTCGGCACGAATGGCCTCCAGCTTGCCGGCGACAGCGCTGGAAGGCGCGAATGCGCCCTCCCCGCCCGTCACGGTGGCGGTCTCCAAGTTTTCGAGCACTCGTCGATCTGTCGACATATCACTCCCCCAAGATGTCGTGACGGAGATCTGCGGCGACCCCTCGGCCACAGAGTATCAGCACGCCCGCTCCCACAATTCGATTGCCGCGCAATATTTTTCAACCAGTTTGTCACGCAAATCTCACATTCCGGTCCTGTCGGCGACACATCCGGGCGCTCGGGCGCGGGAATGCGCGGCGGTATCGAACCGTTGTCGCCACATATGCGAATTCTGATCGTGTATGCGCATCCCGAACCCGATTCGCTCACCGGAGCTCTCAAAGATGTTGCGGTGGAACACCTTCGCGGCGCCGGACAAGAGGTCGTGGTCAGCGATCTGTATGCGATGGGCTGGAAGGCGCAGGCCGATACCGCCGATTTCGGTGAGTCCGGTACGGGCACCTTCATGCAGGCCTCCGGCGAGGCGTACAGCAACGGCACGCTGGCCGCCGATATCAACTCTGAACAGGACAAACTGCGGTGGACCGACGCGGTGCTGCTGCACTTTCCGCTGTGGCGGTACTCGATGCCCGCCATCCTCGAGGACTGGGTGGACCGGGTGTTCACCAACGGCTTCGCCTACGGATCCGGCAGCACGGCGCTGCCCCGATACGGTGCGGGCGCGCTGAGCGGGCGGCGGGCCATGCTGGTGGTCTCCATCGGCGGACGGGAGCCGGCCTACTCCGAACGCGGCATCAACGGTCACATCGACGACCTGCTCTTTCCCATCCACCACGGCATCCTCTACTACCCCGGCATGGATGTGCTGCCCCCGTTCCTCGTCCACGGCACCATCCGGGTCGACTCCGAACGTTTCTCCGCCATCGCCGACGACCTGCGGGCGCGATTGTCGCGGATCGACGCGATCGAGCCGATCCCGTACCGCACCCAGGCCGGCGGCGATTACGACCGCAGCCTGCGACTGCGGGACGGCTTGGGCTGCGAAGCGACCGGATTCGGGCTACACCGCGCAGGCTGAGATGCGCACCAGGCTGAAGACCGAACCCACCGATCCGATCCCCCTGCGCCGGTCGCCGCATGGCCGAACACACACACGACTCCGCGAGGTCAGGGAATAGTTCGAACACCCCCAGCGCTGTAACTGCGGCAAGGGGGGTTCGCGTCGCCCACCGGATCGGTTGCGGCGACGAAAAAATGACCCGACAACGGCGGTAACGCTGTGTCACCATGACAACGATGATCAACCGGTCCCGCCGCACGGCGGGGCCACTCGACGAGTAACGGGAAGGAGGAGGTGGCCGATGTATCCGAAGAGTATGCGCGACGAGATGAACGATCTTGCCGGGCAGCGACATTCGACCGGCGTCGAGCAGTCGCAGAGCATTCTGCGGCAAGCCGAGCGGGAATCCGGTCGCCTCTTCCGGCAGGCCTGATCGGCTCCCCCCTCTCCTCGTTCCACTTTTTCACGAAACATGGTGACCCCCATGCTGTCTCGTCACGCCGAAAGAACCCTCGCTCCCGACAACTGGATACACGCCCAGGTACTGGTCCTCAACGCGTCCTACGAGGCGCTGACCGATATCGGCGCGGATCGCGCGGTCGTGCTGGTGATCAGCGGGACCGCCGAGACCGTGGCCGAGCGGCAACCGCATTTCCCGATTCGGTCCAAGCATCTGGAAATCGCTCTGCCACAGACGATCAGGTTGCTGCGCTACGTCTATCTCGAGCACAGCGTGCTCGTGCACGACGAGAGCCGGGCCACTCTCGCGGGTGTGCTGCGGCGGGACCGTCACCGGTGCGGATACTGCGCCGGCTGGGCCCGCACCGTCGACCACATCCGCCCGCGCAGCCGGGGCGGACCCAATACCTGGAACAACCTGGTCGCCGCCTGCGGACCGTGCAACACCCGCAAGGCCGACCGCACCCCGGACGAGGCCGGGATGCGACTGCTCTGGGAACCCAAGGCGCCCACCGACATGCAGCGGCGGCAACGGCGGATCTGGAAGGACCTCGTCGCCACGGGCGCACAGTGAACAGCCACCGGCGCACAGTGAACACCCGCATATCCCGAGGAAGGAGGGATCCGATATGACAACTACGACTCCGGCACTCACCCTGGTGGATCTGCTCCCGGTCTCGGATACACAGAGCTGGGACCAGGCCGCATGCAAGGGTGACCCGAACCACGATGCCTGGTTCCCGTACCCGTCGCAGGACTTCGACTACGCGCGCGGAATCTGCGCCGGCTGCCCCATTCGCCGGCAGTGCGCGGAGTTCGCGGCCGGCACCGGCCAGTCCGGTGTGTGGGGCGGTCACGAATTCGACCGCGGCAAGCTGATCCGCGACTGAGAACGACACGTGCGAGTGGTCCGCGTCACTCGCACGATCCGAGCCCGGCGCTCGACCGATCCTGGTCGAGCGCCGGTTTTCGCGTGACCATACACTGGAAAATCGTGGGCACACATCGCAGCGCGGACGGAACACGGGGCGTCAGCAAAGGTTTGGTTATCACCGTGGTGGCGGCCCTGCTGCTGATCGTGGCGGTCGCCGGTTGGTTCTGGCTCAGCAATCGTTCGGCATCGGAGAACCGCAGCGCCGCCGGCCAGTGCATCGAGGGCCCGGTGACGCTCGCGGTCACCGTCGATCCCGATATCGCCGCTCCCGTGCGCGCCGCCGCCGACCGCTACAACGCCACCCACCCCCAGGTCCGCGATCACTGCGCGAAGGTCTCCGTCACCGAACGGACCACCGCCGCGATGGTGACCGGGCTCACCGCCCCGAACTGGGACGCCAAGCTCGGCCCACAACCCGGTCTCTGGATTCCGAGTTCTTCGCGGGCGGTCGAGCAGATGCGGGTTCCGGGACTGGTGCAGGGCACGCCCGCCTCGATCGCCGTCAGCCCGATCGCGGTGGCCGCCCCCGGCCCCCTGGCGCAAGCGATGGAGAAGGCCAACCTCAGCTGGTCGGATCTGGCGCGCCTGCAGCGCGGGTCGCTCGGCGATATCGGCCTCGGCAGCTGGGGTCCGCTGCGGGTGGCGATGCCACCGGGTGACGATTCGCTGGCCGCCGCGGTCGCGGTCGGGTCGGCCGTCTCCGGCTCCGATCCGCTGACCGATGAATCCGCCGCGTCCGGTCAGGTCATCGCCGCCATCTCCGGATTGGCCGCCGACGCACCGGAATCCGGGGATACCGCCTCCGCGCTGGCGGCGGTCGCCGATTCCGCGCAAGGCCCCAACTCCCCGATCCACGCGGTAGCAGTTACCGAGCAGCAAGCCAAAACCCGGCCGAGCGTCGCGCTGTTCCATCCGACCGGTGCCGCGCCGGTCGCCGATCATCCCGCCGCGATGCTCACCGGAAGCTGGGTCGACAAGACCCAGAACCTGGCGGCCGGCATGTTCGCCGACTTCCTGCGCGCTCCCGAACAACAGAAGCTGTTCACCGACAACGGATTCGGCGCCGCGGCCGCCACACCCACCGCGGTGCCGGCGAAGTCGGTCCTCGATCGGGTGCAGTCGGTGCTCGCCCATCCGGTCCTGGGCGTGCAGGCCACCATTCTCATCGACACCTCGGCGTCGATGGCACCCAGCGACGGTTCGATGTCGCGGTTGAACAACGCTCTCGCCGCGGTCCAGTCGACCCTCGACACGATGCCGCCGGATTTCGGTGCCGGCGCCTGGATCTACGCCAATCAATTGACCGACGGCAATCCCTATCGAATGGTCGCGCCCACCCAGGCGCTCACACCGCAACACCGCTCCGAATTGTCCACGGCCCTGGGCAACGTCACGCTGGCCGGTTCGAGCACCGACCGCACTTACCCGTCGCTCGAGGCCGCCTACCGCAGCGCGGTGAAGAACTATTCCCCGGGTAAGACGAATTCGGTGCTGCTCATCACCGGCGGCCCCAACGACAATTCCTCGGTGACCGGGGATCAGCTGATCACCGATATCACCGGCGTCGCCGATGCCGCGCATCCGGTACGGGTGGATGTGATCGTCGTGGGCGGCCAGGGCGCGCAGACCCTGCAGAATCTGGCTCAGAAGACCGGCGGCACCTACACCAAGGTCAGCACCTCCGACGACATGACCTTCGGCACCGCGGTCAACCACGCGCTGACCACGCCGTAGGGCCGTTCGCCGCCGGCTTCACCAGCCAGCGGATCTCGGGCACCGTCACAGCCGCTAGTGCTAGTAAGATGCAAGCAGTTGGCGAAGGAGGCGTGGTGTCCGAGGAACAGCTTTCGGAACAGCGGTCGGGCTGTCCGATCAACGCCGCCGTCGAGGTGGTCGGCGATCGGTGGACGATGCTGGTGCTGCGCGACATCATGTTCGGCGACCGCCGTCATTTCCGGCAGCTGCAGTCCCGGTCGGAGGAGGGCATCGCCTCCAATATCCTCGCCGACCGGCTCAAAACCCTCGTCGACGCCGGACTGCTGACCCGCGACGAGGTCCGCCGCGGACAGCGCGCCACCTACAGCCTCACCGAACCCGCGATCCAGCTGGTTCCGGTCTTGGCCGCCCTCTCCTCCTGGGGCCTGCGACACCGTCCGACAACCCCCGGATTGCGCGTCCGCGCGGAACTGCTCGAGGCCGGCGGCCCGCAACTGTGGGCGGAATTCATGGACGAGCTGCGCGAACGCCACCTCGGCATCGCGCGCCCGGATACCGGCAAGCCGACTGCCACCGAACGCCTCGCCGAGGCCTACGCGCAGGCGGTCGCCGCCGAAGCGTGAGCGCCTGCGCTCGGCCGAGAACTCAGTCGGTGTAGGCCTCGAGCGGCGGGCACGAGCACACCAGATTGCGGTCCCCGAAGGCTCCGTCGATGCGCCGGACCGCGGGCCACACCTTGGCCCGGCCGGAGTGCACACCCAGCGGGTAGACGGCGGTCTCCCGGCTGTAGGGATAGTTCCACTCGCCGACGAGCGAAGCGGCGGTATGCGGGGCGCCGCGCAGCGGGCTCTGCTCGACCGGCCAGGTGCCGGCGGCAACCTCGTCGATCTCACCCTTGATCGCGATCATCGCGTCGGCGAAGGCGTCGAGCTCTTCGAGGTTCTCACTTTCGGTGGGCTCGACCATCAGCGTCCCGGCGACCGGGAAACTCATGGTCGGGGCGTGGAATCCGTAGTCGGCCAGGCGTTTTGCCACATCGTCGACGGTCACGCCGGTGCGCTTGGTGATCTCGCGCAGATCCAGGATGCACTCGTGGGCGACCATGCCGTTCTCCCCGGTGTAGAGCACCGGGAAATGCGAATCCAGCCGCCGCGCAAGGTAATTGGCCGAGGCGATCGCGGTCAGCGTGGCCCGGCGCAGGCCGTCGGCGCCCATCATCCGGATATAGGCCCAGGTGATCGGCAGGATCGAGGCCGAACCGTACCGCGCCGCGGACACCGCGTGCGAATCCGGCTGCAGCGGATCGCCCGGGAGGTAGGGCGCCAGATGTTCGCGCACCGCGACCGGGCCCACGCCGGGACCTCCGCCGCCGTGCGGGATACAGAAGGTCTTGTGCAGGTTCAGGTGCGAGACGTCGCCGCCGAAGCGCCCCGGGCGGGCAAGTCCCACAAGAGCATTCAGATTCGCGCCGTCGACGTACACCTGTCCGCCCGCATCGTGCACAAGCGCGCACAACTCGGCCACCTCGTGTTCGTACACGCCGTGGGTGGACGGATAGGTGATCATGATGCAGGCCAGCCGATCGGCGTGATCGGCGATCTTGGCGCGCAGATCGTCCAGATCGACGTCGCCGTTGTCCCGGCATTTCACGACCTCCACCCGCAGCCCGGCCATCGCCGCCGACGCGGCGTTGGTGCCGTGCGCACTGGAGGGAATCAGGCAGGTGTCGCGGTGGGTGTCGCCGCGGTCGAGGTGATAGCGGCGGATCGCGAGCAATCCCGCGTACTCGCCCTGACTACCGGCATTGGGCTGCAGGCTCACCCGGTCGTACCCGGTGACCGCGGCCAGCCAGTGCTCGAGATCCTCGATCACCCGCAGCATGCCGGGCGCGTCCTCCAGCGGCGCGTACGGGTGCAGGCGCGCGAAACCGGGCCAGGTGATGGGCTCCATCTCGGCGGTGGCGTTGAGCTTCATGGTGCACGAACCGAGCGGAATCATGCTGCGGTCCAAGGCGATATCCTTGTCCGACAGCTGCCGCAGATACCGCAGCATCGCGGTTTCGGTGTGATAACGGGTGAACGCCGGATGCGTCAGATAGGCCGAGGTCCGGGTTTCGATCGAGGGCAGCGTGGCCGTCTCCGGCACCCCGTCGGCGCCGAAACATTCCAGCACGATCGCCACTTGGGCCTCGGTGGTCGCCTCGTCACAGGCCACCGCCACATGGTCGGCGTCGACGAGACGCAGGTTGATACCGCGCCCCTTCGCCTTGGCGACCACGGCCTCGGCGCCACCGGGCACCGACACCAGGACGGTGTCGAAGAAGCGTTCGTGCACGACCGCGTCGCCGAGCCCGGTGGCGAGCCGCTCGGCGTGACCGTGCACCCGCCGCGCGATCGCGCGCAGCCCGTCGGCGCCGTGGTAGGAGGCATACATCGCGGCCACGATCGCGAGCAGCACCTGCGCGGTGCAGATGTTCGAGGTCGCCTTCTCGCGACGGATGTGCTGTTCGCGGGTCTGCAGCGCGAGCCGGTAGGCGCGGTCCCCGTCGGCGTCGACCGAAACGCCGACCAGCCGGCCGGGCAGTTGCCGCGCGTGTGCGGTGCGCACCGCGAGATATCCGGCGTGCGGACCGCCGAAGCCGAGCGGGACACCGAACCGCTGGGTGGTGCCGAAGCATACGTCGGCGCCCTGCTCCCCGGGCGGGGCGATGAGCGTCAGCGCCAGCAGATCGGCGCCGACCGCGACCAGCGCACCCCGCGCGTGCGCTGCGGCGATCACCGCGGTCGGGTCCGCGATCCGGCCGGAGGCGCCCGGCGTCTGCAGGACCACGCCGAAGAAGTCGCCCTCGGGCAGTTCGCCGGAACTCAGATCCGCCTCGACCAGCGTGATGCCGAGCGGTTCGGCCCGGGTGGTCAGCACGGTTCGGGTCTGCGGGAACAGGTCGGCATCGATGAGCAGGCGCTGGGAGGTGCTCTTGCGGTTGGCGCGCTGCAGCAGCGTCATCGCCTCGGCGGCGGCGGTGGCCTCGTCCAGCATGGAGGCGTTGGCCACCTCCATCGCGGTCAGATCGGAGACCATGGTCTGGAAGTTCAGCAGCGCTTCGAGCCGGCCCTGGCTGATCTCGGGCTGATACGGCGTGTACGCGGTGTACCAGGCGGGGTTTTCCAGCAGGTTGCGGACCAGCACCGGCGGGGTCAGGGTGTCGTAGTAACCGAGGCCGATCATCGACGTGGCGACGGTGTTCGAATGCGCCAGCGCCGCAAGTTCGGTGAGAGCGTCGTGTTCGGAGACCGCGGCCGGCAGCGCGTCCAGTCCGGTCTCGCCGGCGGCGTCCAGAATGCTCGCGGGCACGGCACGTGCGGCGAGTTCGTCCATCGACCCGACGCCGACGGTATCGAGGAGCCGATCCAGTTCGGTGGTGTCGGGTCCGATGTGGCGGTCGGCGAAACTACGGGTCACGGCAGCTCCAAGGCTCGGGCGGGTCGACCGGCACCCCGGGTGCCACCGTCGACGACTGTCGGCCCTCCCCCTCTGTCGTGGCGCCTGAGAGATTCGGGGTCGCGCGCGATCCCTTTCCCCATGGGCGGGCGGCCCGCATTGTGTGCGGCCGCCGCTTTCCAGAGGCGTCGAACTCCGTACGGTCCCTGATGCCTGAGAGATTGACGGGGAGGTGCTGCTCCTTCGGCGTCCGGGACGAAACCCGGAACTCTCCCGCACGGCGGCGACGCACCCTCAGTCTAAGCGGTGCGCGGTAAACGCCATGTTTCCGACCCAGCTCGGCACGCAGTCGGCTGCATCACATTCGGCGAGCGACGACTATCCGGTCTTGCGGTTCTCGCGCGCCTTGCGCCGGTAGGCCAATTCGTCCTCGGGCCGGTCGCTCGCCTCGTGGGTCTCGGCGCGTTCGGCCGGGAAGTTGGCGATCGCGCCGGTCAGCTCGCGCATGGCCCCGCTGACGGCGATACCGAAGACGCCCTGACCGCCCTGCAGTAAATCGACGACCTCTTCCGGCGAGGAACATTCGTAGACGGTGGTGCCGTCGGAGAACAGCGTGATCCCGGCCAGATCCTCGACCCCGCGGCTGCGCAGATGATCGACGGCGATGCGGATGTTCTGCAGTGAGATCCCGGCGTCGAGCAGCCGCTTGACGATCTTGAGAACCAGGATGTCCTTGAAGGAGTACAGGCGCTGACTGCCGGAACCGGTGGCGCTGCGAATCGAGGGGACGACGAGCCCGGTGCGGGCCCAGTAGTCGAGCTGCCGGTAGGTGATACCGGCCACCTGGCAGGCGCTGGGAACGCGGTAACCGACCAGCTCGTCGGGCACCGTGTCGTCAGGGAACAGCCCTGGCTGCACGACCGCGGTGGGCCGCGGGTCGGGTGCTGGTTGCTGCGGTCGGTCTCCCACTGCTACTCCCTCACTGCATCGCCGAAGAAGAACAACGGCCTAACTGTCGAGGCTACTCTGTCGATTGTCTCGGCAGCACGGGCATGGAGCCAAACTCCGCGTGCGGCGTGTTTCTCACCCTCTACGTGAGGTATAGAGCACAGTCGAGATCACCTGACCGCCATACGCGGTCGCCGGTAACCCGGGCGAGAAGCTCAGCTGTCGGTGTCTTCCAAGACAGCTCAGCTGTCGTGCCTTCGAAGTCAGCTCAGCTGTCGGTGGCCTTGAAATCGTCCGGTGACACCGACTCCAGGAACTCCTTGAACTTCTCCACCTCGTCCTCGCGTTCGTCGGGCATCACCAGCCCGGCTTCCTCGAGGACCGGTTCCTCCGCGTAGATCGGGCAACCGACCCGCAAGGCGATAGCTATCGAATCCGACGGACGTGCGGAGATCCGCACGTCGTTGTCGAAGACGAGGTCGGCGTAGAAGGTTCCCTCCTGCAAATCCACGATTCGCACCTCTTTCAAGGTGTGGCCGAGGTCGTGGATCAGGATCTTGATCAGGTCGTGGGTCAGGGGCCGGATCGGGGTCACCCCCTCCTGCTCGAGCACGATGGCGGTCGCCTCGGCCTGACCGATCCAAATGGGCAGATAACGGTCGCCCGACTCTTCACGCAGCAGCAACACGGGCTGGTTCTGGGGCTGCTCGACCCGGATGCCGATCACACGCATTTCACTCATCGCACTGGCCTCCCATACTCGCCGGCCGCCCGCACGAGCCCAGCTGGGCAGGCCGTATCACCGAGTCTAGGCGAAGAATTCAGCCGCCGAGGGAAGCCCGCACCGACGTCTTCACCAAGCTGGTATGCAGCGTCAGCGACAACGCCGCCAACTCGCGTACGGTCTCCTCGGCGCGGGCCCGGGCATCGGCGTCGCGGCTCTTGGCTATCGGCGCGGCGATCTGGGCGATCATGGCCGCCTCCCGGTCCGCTGCCAGCTTGAACGCCCGCAGATGCCGTGCCTCCAAACCGAATTCGCTCATCGCCTGGGCGGTGCGAGCCAAGGTGACGGCCTCGGCGTCGAAGAATCCGGCAGCGCCGGGCGTGATGAGCCCGGCACGTATCAGTTCGGTGAGAAATTTCTCATCTATCCCGGCCTGCTCCAGCAGATCGGCACGCGTGACGCGCATTTCGTGATCGAGACGCAATTCGTCCGGCGACACCTCGCCGGGCACCACACCCAGCCGCCGGGGCGCCGCGGGGGCGCCCACCGTGCGGGTGGACTCGGGCGCACGCCCCGAGCCGTCCACACCGGCGCCGTCGGCCCGGGCCCGCGCCTCGCGCACACCCAGGGTCGCCGCGCCGCGGTCGATCGCTTCGAGCTGCTCCTTGATCACCTTCAGCGGCAGATACTGATCCCGCTGCGCGGTCAGCACGAATTTCAGCCGCTCGACATCGGCGACCGAGAATCTGCGATATCCCGAAGGCGTGCGCTCCGGGCGGATCAGCCCCTCCGATTCGAGGAAGCGGATCTTGGAAATGGTGATGTCCGGAAAATCCGGACGCAGCAGGTCCAGCACGGAGCCGATCGACATTCCTCCGCGTGTCCATTGCGCTGCGCCAGTCATCAGTGGAATCCGCCTCGGCCGTTATGCGCTCGGCTCGTTGACCTGCGGTCGCGGTCCGGTCAGGAAGACCAGCCGGAACTTGCCGATCTGCACCTCGTCACCATTCTGCAGCTCCGAGGAATCCACCGGCTCCCGGTTGACGTAGGTGCCGTTCAGGCTGCCCACGTCGACGACCTGGAAGGTGTCCTCGTCCTGCCGGAACTCCGCGTGTCGACGGGACACGGTGACATCGTCGAGAAAGATGTCGCTGTCGGGGTGACGGCCCGCCGACGTGGTGGGCTGATCCAACAGGAACCGCGACCCCGCGTTGGGACCGCGCTTGACCACCAGCAGGGCAGCACCCGCGGGCAGCCCCTCGACCCCTTGCACCGGCTGCTCGCCGGTCTGCTCACCGGAGCGCGACGCGTCGACCTCGTTGAGGAAGTCAGCGCGGAACACCGAAGTCGTTTCGGCCGCGCTCTCCCCGTATCCCGGGTCTTTGTTCTCGCTCACCCTTGCTCTCCTCCTCGAACCGATTTTCCGTACCGGTATCCGGCGCCGATTCCGAGCGCACTGCCCTCACCGTCGCCACCCATCGCGACCGGCTGTCGCGCTGTCAGGTGTCACCGGCAAGTTCCGGCAGAGTTCCCGGCACCGGCCGCCGGCACATCTGTTGGCATTGACCGTACCCTGCTGGGCCGCACCCGTGCAGGTAGAACTGGGAAGGCTGACTCAGCCCTCGATAACTCCTTGGTAACCTGCGGCATCGAGCAATGCACCGAGGGCGGTATCGAGTGCCTCGGCGTCGTCGATCTGCAGCTCGAACATCCATCCGTCGCCGTAGGGATCGGTGTTCAGCGATTCCGGCTCGGAGTCGAGATCTTCGTTCGCCGCAACGACTTTCGCGTTCAGCGGAGCGTAGATCTCCGAGACGCTCTTGGTCGATTCGACCTCGGCGATCGCCTCGCCGGCCGACACCACGGTGTCGACTGCCGGCAGCTGCACGAACACCACATCACCGAGCTGCGACTGCGCGAAATCGGTGATACCGACCCGCACGCGGTTCGGCGCGATCCGCTGCACCCACTCGTGTTCCTCGGTGTAGCGAAGGTCCTCGGGAAGGTTGGTCACAGGCTGATTCCTCTCACGGGGCGTCCTTTCACGGATGTCGGCCGACCGGCGTTCGGCACAACTCTATCGACCCGTGCCGACACGTCGGATCGCCACACCCGCTACGAAGTTGCTCGCGGCGCAACAGGTATGGTCCGGGCGACGGCGAAGGCCTTGCGCAGATACAGCAGACCCGTCCACACGTAGACCGCCGTACCCCACCACAGCAGCGCCCAGCCGAAGGCCCGGCCGAAACCGGCCGCCGCCCAATCCATCTGGCCGGCCAGCAGCCACGGCAGCGCCGACATCAGCGCGAAGGTGGCCGCCTTGCCGAGGTAGATGACCTCCGGCGGATCGAGGTTGCGGCGGCGATAGATCGGCAGCGTCGCGCTCAGGATCAGGTCGCGGCCGATCAATACGACAACGAACGGCCACGGCAGGATTCCGCGCACCAGCAGGCCGAGCACGGTGGCGATGAGATACAACCGATCCACCAACGGGTCCAGCAGCGCGCCCAGCCGCGAGTACTGATCGAGCAGCCGCGCCAGCTTTCCGTCGAGGTAGTCGGTGACGCCACTGGCGACCAACAGCGCGAACGCCCAGCCGTCGGCATGCAGGACCAGCAGCAGCCAGAGGAAGACCGGCACGCCGATCAGCCGCAGCACACTCAGCACGTTCGGCACGGTGAGAATGCGGTCGGTCTCCGTGCCTACCACAGCGTCCGCGGATTCGCGCGCGGGCTCCGGGGGCTCGGAGGCCTGATGGTCGGGGCCGGACCCGCCGGCCGGTCGGTTGCTCACGCCTGTTGCTTACCCGAACCGATCCCGCCGCGCCATTCGGGCACGCCGCGACGGGTACGGCGGCACGATAGGTTTACCGGTCGCATCCGCCCGGATGGCACACTAGCGAGTGACACAATGAGTCGTAAACCGTTTCATTGTGAACGCGGTGACGAGAGGAAGACATGCCCGACTTCGACTACGACGTGGTGGTGATCGGCTCCGGCTTCGGTGGCAGCGTCAGTGCGCTGCGCCTCACCGAGAAGGGCTATCGGGTGGCCGTTCTGGAATCCGGCCGGCGCTGGCCCGCGGAGGCCATTCCGAATTCGAATTGGAATGTGCGCAAGTCGATCTGGGCGCCGCGCCTGGGCCTGACCGGGCCGCAGCGGATCAGCGTGCTCGGCAAGTGCGCGGTGTTCTCCGCCGCCGGTGTGGGCGGTGGCTCGCTGATCTACGGCAACACCCTCTACGAACCGCTGCCGAACTTCTACACCGACAAGCAGTGGGCCCATATCGCCGACTGGCGCAGTGAACTGTCCCCCTACTACGACCAGGCCAAGCGGATGCTGGGCGTGGCGCCCAATCCGCGCGTCACGCCCGCCGACGAGGTGATCCGTTCCATCGCAGACGATCTCGGCGTGGGTGATACCTATCACCCCACCAACGTCGGCGTGTTCTTCAACGAGGAGCAGCCCGGCGTCGAGGTCGACGACCCCTACTTCGGCGGCGCCGGCCCGCGCCGCAGCGGCTGCATCCACTGCGCGCGCTGCTTCACCGGCTGCCCGCACAACGCCAAGAACACCACCCCCACCAACTACCTGTACCTCGCCGAACAGGCCGGTGCGAAGGTGTTCGAACTGACCACGGCGACGCGCGTGCGTCCGATGGTGGGCGGCGGCTACGCCATCGAGACGCAGCGCTCGGATCGCTGGGTTCGCAAGGGCCGCAAGACTTTCACCGCCGAACAGGTCGTCTTCGCCGCCGCGGCGCTGGGCACCCAGAAGCTGTTGCACAAGATGCGCGACGACAAGGTGCTGCCGAACCTGTCGCCCCGGCTGGGCGAGCTGACCCGCAGCAACTCCGAGGCCATTCTCAATGTGGTCAGCCGGCAGCGCAGCGATTTCGCCGAGGGCATCGCCATCACGTCCTCGATCCATCCCGAACCCGACACTCACGTCGAGGTCTGCCACTACGGCAAGGGGCAGAACGCGCTGTTCCCGATGTCGGTGCCGATCGTCGACGGCGGCGCGTTCCGGTTCCTGCGCTTCCTGCTGGCCATCGTGCTGCACCCGCTGGTGTTCGCGCGCAGCCTCAACGCCCGTCACGCCTCGGAGAAGTCGGTGATCCTGCTGGTGATGCAGTCGCTGGACAATTCGCTGACCTCGTTCCGCCGCTGGGGGCAACTGAAGACCAGACAGGGCACCGGACAACCGAATCCGACCTGGATTCCGCTGGCCCACGAGGTCGGCCGCCGGTTCGGGGAGAAGGTTGACGGCGACGTGCACGGCCTGGTCATGGACGTGTTCAACATCCCCGCCACCGCGCACTACATCGGCGGCTGCGTGATCGGCGAAGGACCCGAAAGCGGTGTGGTGGACCCGTATCAGCGCGTATTCGGCCATCCCGGACTGCATATCGCCGACGGATCCGCGGTCACCGCGAACCTCGGGGTGAACCCGTCGCTGACGATCACCGCGCAGGCCGAACGCGCGATGGCGTTCTGGCCCAACAAGGGTGAACCCGATCCGCGGCCGGAACTGGGCGCGGGCTACCGCCGCATCGACCCGGTCGCCCCCCACTACGCCACCGTGCCCGATACCGCGCCCGGAGCGCTGCGGCTGCCCATCGCGCCGATCGATCCCGCGCCCGCCCAGCACTGACGGTCTGCATACCGGGCGCCTTCGCCACTGCCCCGACGGGCGGCGAAGGCACGCGATATGCCGACACCGGCGCGTCGAAGTCTCCCCCGGACCCGTAGTGCCCCTTATGCTTTCCGGTATCGAGTGTCGACGGAAGGGCGGTCGCCAATGCTCGTGCGAGTGCAGAACGCGGCCGGGACCCTGGCCGAGCGGGTCCTCATCGACTGGTTGCGTACCTGGAAGGGGCCGGGTGACCCGCAGGGTGTGGCAACGGTCAACTGCAGTCTGTTCTACGCCGACCGGCTGCATCAGTTCGATGCGGTGATCTGGACGCCGACCACCTGCGTGGTGATCGAGGCCGAGGCCTTGGTCGAGCGGGTGAGCGGCGACCTCGAGGTCCCGTTGAACGGGCCGTGGCGGGTCGGCGGGCACGTGGTGAGTTTCGAGGGCGGCGATCGCGGCACACCGCTGGACCGCTCCCGCGAGCACACCCACGCCCTGCAGAACTGGCTGGCCGAACGCGGCCTGGGCCAGCGCGTGGTGCAGGGCGTGGTCGTGGTGGTGCCGCCACACGGGGCCCAGCCGACGATCCGCCAGTTGTGGAACGATCCCGGCTTCCAGGTGGTGCTCGGCGACGATCCCCGGCGGCTGGCCGATTGCCTGACCGCGCTCACCTCGCAGGGCCGGGCGCAGTGGACGGTCAACGAGGTCGCGCTGACCTTCCGCGGATTGGGCATCCTGCCGTATCTGCCCGCCCCGCAGGATCTCGTCGCCGAGGGTTTCGGCGGACCGGTGGACACCACGCTGTGGTACGGCGGCCCGCAACAGGCGCAGGCGGAAGCGTTTCTGGAGGAACAGGCCCACGCCGATCAGTCCTACGGGCGCCCCGTCGCGATCACGATGCCCTGGTACAGCCCGTGGAACCTGTATCCGAAGGAGGCGGACCGCATCGATCCCGGCCGGGCGGTGCTGCGCATCCTGCTCGCGATCGGCATGCTCGTCGGCGCCGCCTGGGTGGTATGGTTCGTGATCTCGCTGGTCCTGAACTTCGGCCCCGGCTGAGCCGGACCGGCGGCGCCCGCCGCGGGCATCCCTCAGGCCGCGGGCGTGCCCGCCGTACGATCGCTGTCCCCTGCGGCATCCTCGCCCGACTCCGCCTGTGCGCCGGCGCCGGCGGCCTCCGCCCGAAGCGGCCGGGTCTCGAACCGCATGCGCAGTGCCGTCGTCACCGCCCAGCAGGCGGTCACCGCCGCGACGGCGAACGCGGTGCCGCCGACGACATCGGTCGGATAGTGATAGCCGAGACCCACCATGCCCACCGCCACGGCCGCCAGCGCGAGTGCGGCGACCATGCCGAGGACGAGGCGCAAGCGCACGGTGGCGGCGACGAGCAGCAAACCCGTTGCGATGGCGACGAATTGGACCGTGTGCCCACTCGGGTAGGCGAGATAGTGCTGTAAATGCCTGTCCCACAGCGGTTTCAAAGCCCAGGTGTTGATCGCGACCACCAGCTCCGGGACGAGCACCAGAAATCCGGCACCCCACCGGTCGCGCCGGCGGGCACAGTAGAGCACACCGATCAGCAACAGCGGCAACACGATATAGGCGTCGCTCGGCACCACCAGCGCGTCGTAGACGCCACGATGCGCGTCCAACCCCTCGTGCACGCGATCGCCGATCGCGCGATCGAACGCCGTCGGCCCCCCGCCGGCGGGGAAGCTCAGCGGAACAGTCACGGTGATCAGCAGGCCGATCAGGGTGACGGCGGCGGCAACGACATGCGCTCGATTTCGAGCGACCGGCGGTGGAGCGGGCACCTGTCGACCATAGCCGCGTCCGGCTACCGCCCCACCGTCGCCGGCCCGCCGATATCGAGCGTGGGTTCACGCGCCCTGATGCACGCTCGCGTCGTCGAGCATCGCCGCGCGCAGCATGGCCTCGGGCACGCCGAGCGCTTCGACGAGTGTGGCCGACTCCGGCCGCAACCGGTCCACTAGTTCGTTGACACCGCGGCGCACCGACTTGGCCCGATCCACCGACATGAAGCGGTGCATGATGTACCAGGCCTGATTCTGTTCGATGGTGGAGTACACGAACAGATCGCAGACGGTGTCGGCCAGCGCTCGCGCGTCGGGATCCTCGATATCGGCGATGCCCTCGATGAACGCCTCCAGCACCAGCCGGTCGATATGCGCCTCACCGGCGGCGAGGATGTGGTCCTGTGCGTTGTTGAACGCCTCGAACGGCCCGGTCTCCTCGGCCCGCGCGCGCAGCCGGTGCGCGGCGGTGCGGGTCAGATAGTCCTCGCGGTCGGCGAACAGCTGCAGCTGCACCGAACGCCGGGACAGATCGCCCTCGTCGACGCCGTCGTCGGAGCGGTCGCGCAGGCGCTGGATGAGCTGGCGCACACCCGAGGTCTCACGCACCACGTCGCGGGCCATGGTGGCCGCGAATTTCACCCAGCCGAGCGCGTCGAGATCGCGCACCTCGTCGGAGTAGGCGGTGAGCAGCTCCTTGGCCACCAGCTGGGTCAGCACCACGTTGTCACCTTCGAAGGTGGTGAACACGTCGGTGTCGGCCTTCAGGGTGACCAGCCGGTTCTCGGTGAGATAGCCTGCGCCGCCGCAGCATTCGCGACTTTCCTGGATGGATCGGGTGGCGTGGCGGGTCTGGGCGACCTTCAGGCCGGCGGCCCGCTTCTCCAGCGCGCGCTGC
This sequence comes from Nocardia sp. AB354, assembly GCF_049538315.1. Lineage (NCBI taxonomy): Bacteria > Bacillati > Actinomycetota > Actinomycetes > Mycobacteriales > Nocardiaceae > Nocardia > Nocardia sp. AB354. Next base: position 210,553 of record NZ_JBMVFU010000009.1, read on the forward strand.
GCCTCCGGGTCCAGATTCTGCCCGGTCTGCACCAGGTGCATGCGCCGCACCAGATCGTTCTGGGCGAACGCCAGCGCGAACGCGCGCGCGACATGCGGGAACAGCCGGCGCTGATGGCTGCGATAGTCCAGCAGCAGGGTTTCGCTGCCGTCGTCCGGGTCGGAGAACTGGCGGCGCTTGTCGCCGTAGCGCAGCGCGATACTCAACGCCACCCGCGCACCCGCGGCGGCCGCGCCGCCGACACTGATCCGTCCGCGCACCAGTGTGCCCAGCGTGGTGAAGAACCGGCGGCTCGGGTTCTCGATATCGGAGCGGTAGGTCCCGTCGGGTTCGACGTCGGCGTAGCGGTTGAGCAGGTTCTCCCGCGGGATCCGGACGTGGTCGAATTCGATGCGACCGTTGTCGACGCCGGGCAGACCGCCCTTGAGACCGCAGTCCGAGGTGGTCACCCCCGGCAGGTCGTTGCCCTCCTCGTCGCGGATCGGGACGAGGAAGCAGTGCACGCCCTTGCTCTCGCCGCCGGTGATCAGCTGGGCGAAGACGGCCGCCATCCGGGCGTGTTCGGCGGCGCCGCCGATGTAGTCCTTGCGGGCGGAGGCGGTCGGGCTGTGCACCACGAACTCACCGGTCGCCGGGTCGTAGGTGGCGGTGGTCTCCAGATTCGCCACGTCGCTGCCGTGCCCGGATTCGGTCATCGCGAAACAGCCGAGCAGATCCAGCGACAGCAGCCGTTTGACGATGTCGGTGTGGCGGTCGGTGCCGAGGTTTTCCACCGCGCCGCCGAACAGACCCCACTGCACGCCGGCCTTCACCCACAGCGACAGATCGGTGTAGGCGAGCATCTCCAGGCCGGTGACGGCCCCGCCGGGATCGCCGGTGCCACCGTGCTCCAGACTGAAACCTTTTTCCGCATAACCGAATTCGGCGATGAGGCGCATCTGGTCCAGTACTCGCGCGCGAGCCTGGCGGTAGTCGAGGTAGGGATCACCGAACAACCGGTCGTCGACCAGCTGCCTTCGCGCCTGTTCACGGACCTCGCGCCACGGGCCGTCGAGCGCGGCCCGCAGATGGTCGGCGGTCGACTTCCCGTTCTTCGATGTCCCGGTGCTCGATGTGCCGGCCTCCGACTGCGCGGAGTCCGATCTCACGGAATCTGCTGCTTCAGTACCCGTAGCCGTATCGGTGCCCATGGTTATCGACTGTAGCGGGACTGGGAAGCACCGACGATAACCAGTGGTTTGCTCTATTCGCCGCTTCCGGCGGCGTGAGGGAGCTGACCCCGGGCCGCGCGACGACTCCGGCTACCGTGTGCAGTGTGACAGATGAGTTGGAGCCCGAACTCGTCCGCACGGGGCCGGAAACCCGGCCGAGTTCGTTGTGGCATCGGGCGATGGGAGCGGTAACCGATCGGCTGGTCGCCCAGCGGCGCGCCACGGTGGACTCGGTGGTCGAGGCACCGGCCCCGCTGAAGCCGATCGATCTCACCGACGACGCCGCGGTAACCGAGGTGCTCGACCTGGCCGAGCGAGTCGGCGAGGTGGTGCTCGCGTCGGGCACCGCCGTGACAGACACCAGCACACAGGTCGAATTCATCGCCGCGACATACGGTTTGGCGCAGTGCGATATCGATGTGACCTACAACTCGATTCGCATCTCCGCCGATCGGGGTCCGTCGCTGCCGCCCGCCAGCACCATGCGGGTGGTGCAGTACCGCTCGCTGGACTTCACTCGCCTGTCGGCCGTCGACCGCCTCACCCGGCGGATCCGCCGCGAGGTGGTGCCGCCTCAGGAGGCGCACGCCGCCCTCGACGCGATCACCACCGCCCCGCACCCCTACAACCGGTGGGTCGCCACCTTCGGCTGGTCGTTGCTGGCCGCGTCCATCGCGCTGTTGCTGGGTGGTGGCGTGCTGGTCGCGGCCGTGAGTTTCGCCACGACGTTGCTGATCGACCGATGCAACCGCGAGCTGAACAAGCGCGGCCTGCCCTTCTTCTTCCAGAACATGATGGGCGGCATCATCGCGACCCTGCCCGCGATACTGCTGCAGACCTTCGCCGAGGGGTTGGAGACCAATCCCAGCGTGATCGTCGCGGCCGGGATCACCGTGCTGCTCAGTGGTTTACAGCTGGTCGGTGCGGTCGAGGACGCGATCACCGGCGCACCGATCACGGCCGCCGCCCGCATGCTGGAAGTGCTGGTCATGACCGGTGCGATCATCGGCGGGGTCGGTTTGGCACTGCGCGGAGCGCAAGCCTTCGGCGCCCAGGTGCCGCCGATCGACATGTCGCCGTCCTACGACATCACCAATCTGCCGTTGAAGATCACCGCCGGTGCGGTGGCGGCGGCGGCGTTCGCGCTCGCCTGTTATGCCGAGCGCCGGGCCCTCGCCGTCGCCGCCATCAGCGGTGCGGGGATCACCGTGTGCTACCTGTTCGTGCAGCACGCCGGTTTCGGGCCGGTGATCGCGGCCGCGGTCTCGGCGACCGCGATCGGTCTCGCCGGTGGTCTGCTGGCCCGCCGCGCGGTGACGCCCCCGCTGGTCGTCGCCATCGCGGGCATCACTCCGCTGCTTCCTGGTCTCAAGGTCTATCGCGGCCTGTTCGCCCTGATCAACGACGATCTGCTGGTCGGGCTGAATCAGATGTTCGCCGCGCTGGTGGTCGGCTGTGCCCTCGGCGGCGGCATCACGCTCGGCGAGTGGTTCGCCCGGTGGCTGCGCCGGCCGCGGATCCTGCGGCGGGTCACCGGGGTGCGCCCCGACGACTTCACCTGAGACCGCCGGGTTCGCGGCCCGGGATGCCTCAGGCCGCGAACCCGATGGAGCGGGCCAGATCGGCCAGCGTCGCATCGAACAGCGCATCAGGGTTGCCGACCGGCATCGGGTAGTTGCCGAAGACTTCGAGGGTGACATGCCCGTACAGCCGAGCCCAGAACTGGATCATCAGATAGGTGACACCCAGGTCCAGCTTCTCGGCCGGGAATTTCTGCCCCGATTCGGCGAGCACGGTGAGCAGTTCGGTCTGGAATCCGATGAGGTCTTCGCGCAGCGCGTGCGGGATCACATCGGTCGGCGGGGTGACGATGTCGTAGGTGGTCAGCAGCCGGCCCGCGGCCTCCAGGAAGATGCGGCCGAACGGTTCGTCGAATTGCCGCATGGCGCTGGCCGACCCCCCGGCCGGCGAGGCGAAGACGAGCGTGAACTCGTGGGCGTGAGCCAGGGCCCACTGCCGGAAACCCTTGCAGATGGCGAACAGCTGGACCATGCCGTCCTCGGGCAACTCGGCCACCTGTTCGGCGAGCTCCTGGGCCAGGTCGGCGCAGATATCGCTGCGCAGCGCACCCACCAGGTCGTCGCGGGAGGCGTAGTACCGATACAACGCGGGTGCGGTGATACCCAGCTCACGCGCGATGGCGCGCAGGGTCACCGCCTCGGGTCCCTGCTCCACCAGGAGCGTGCGGGCCACGCGCCGGATGTCGGCGTCGCTGACCGCGGGCATCCGGCCCCGTCGTGCGGCTGTCATGCGTCGTCCTTCGTCGCATGCGCACCGGCCCCGACGTCACGGGTACGTCGAGGCCGGTACGCACGCTGTGTCCTGGGCCGCCGGAGACCGGGGACGCCGAGGGCGCTGCCCCGGCGGCCGCGGCGCTCACTCGTAGGCGACCTGCCAGCTCTTGATTCCGTTCAACCAGCCCGAGCGTAGCCGGACCGGCTCGGAAACCTCACGCAGGTTGGGCATCACGTCGGCGATCGCGTTGAAGATCAGATCCAGCTGCAGCCGGGCCAGGTTGGCGCCGACGCAGTAGTGGGTGCCGGTGCCGCCGAAACCCACGTGCGGGTTCGGGTTTCGCATGATGTCGAAGTCGAACGGCTTGTCGAAACGTTCCTCGTCGAAGTTCGCCGAGGAGTAGAACAGGCCGACCCGCTGGCCCTTCTTGATGGCCTGACCGCCGATTTCGGTGTCCGACAACGCGGTTCGCTGGAACGCGATGACCGGGGTCGCCCAGCGCACGATCTCGTCGGGCGCGGTGCGCGGCCGCTCGGCCTTGTAGAGCTCCCACTGCGCCGGGTTGTCCACGAAGGCCTTCATGCCGTGGGTGGTGGCGTTGCGCGTGGTCTCGTTACCGGCCACGGCCAGCAGGATGACGAACCACGCGAACTCCTCCGAGCCCAGCGCCTCACCCTCGATATCGGCGTTGAGCAGCTGGGAGACGATGTCGTCGGCCGGGCATTTGCGCTTCTCCTCGGCGAGGTTCCACGCGTAGCCCATGACCTGGGCGTTGGCCATCTTGTAGCTGTCGGCGTACTCGGGGTCGTCGTAGCCCATCATCTGGTTGGACCACTCGAACAGCTTGACGCGATCCTCCTGCGGCACGCCGAGCAGTTCGGCGATGGCCTGCAGCGGCAGCTCACAGGCCACCTGCTGGACGAAGTCGCCGCCGCCGGTCTTCTTCGCCTCGTGCACGATCCGCTCGGCCCGCTCGCGCAGCGCGGCCCGCAGGCTCTCCACCGCACGCGGGGTGAAGCCGCGCGAAATGATGCGGCGCAGCTTGTCGTGCGCCGGCGGATCGGTGTTCACCAGCATGGCCCGCTGGATCTCGATCTCCTCGCGGGTGATGTCGCCCTTGAAGCGGATCACCGCGGTGTTCTCGTGGGTGGAGAAGACCTCGGAGTTCTTCGAGATCTCCTTGATGTCGTCGAGCCGGCTCACCACCCAGTAGCCGCCGTCGTCGAATCCACTCACTCCGTTGGGCTGGTCGACCCACCACACCGGGGCGGTGCGGCGCAGTTCGGCCCATTCGGCCACGGGCAAGCGCTGCGACAGCAGATCGGGGTCGGTGAAATCGAAATCGTGACTGATGGACGGCAGAGACGGCGCGGACACGGTACCTCCTTTGGAACACGTTCCTATGGAGTGAACCACACCACATCCGTTTTGTGAACACCTATTAGTAAATAATGTTCACGTGCTTGTTCCGGCGCGCGAGCAAATCTCTGGCAAGTTATTTGACCAGCGCGGACAGCGTCCGGGCCGGCTCCGACGGGGGACGGGGCCGGCCCGGACGAGCGCTCAATCCAGCTGCAGTTGCGGAGAATACAGCTCCAGCCAGGTGTGCAGATCGATGATGCGGTCCAATCCGGCGCGCACGGCGCTGTCGATGCCCGCCGGGTCGAGGGCAACCGCCCGCTGCAGCCACTGCCGGTCGATGAGGTCGAACAGCCGTGAATCACTCTCGGCGAGAACATGTTTCGCCTGCTGCTGCAGCACCGACGCGTAGCCCGGATCCTGCGTCGACGGGTACGGGCTCTTGACGCGCCGCACGACCGATTCCGGCAGCACATGCTCGGCCGCATGCCGCAGCAGGCTCTTCTCCCGGCCGTCGAACGTCTTCAGCGACCACGGGGTGTTGTAGACGTATTCGACCAGGCGGTGGTCGCAGAACGGCACCCGTACCTCGAGGCCGACCGCCATCGACGCGCGGTCCTTGCGGTCGAGCAACGTGCGCACGAAACGGGTCAGGTGCAGGTGGCAGACGGTCCGCATCCGGTGCTCGACCTCGGATTCGCCGTCGAGGTGCTCGACCTCGGCCACCGCCGCGCTGTACTGGTCGGCGACGAACTCCTCGAGCCGGAGCCGTTCACGCAGGGCCGGGTTCAGGATCTGCCAGCGGGAGTCGCCGGTCAGGGCGCTGTTGAACGCGAGCCACGGAAAGTTGTCCTCCTTCAGCGCCACCTCGTCGTGGAACCAGCGATACCCGCCGAACACCTCGTCGGCCGACTCCCCCGACAGCGCCACGGTCGATTGCTGCCGGATCGCCGCGAACAGCAGATACAGCGAGGTGTCCATATCGCCGAAACCGACAGGGATGTCGCGGGCGGTGACGACCGCGCGCCGCGCCGCCGGATCGGCCAGATCCGCCGGATTCAACATCACATCGCGGTGGGCCGAGCGCACAAGGGCTGCCACCTCCCGCACGAACGGCGAATCCGGGGTGTCGCGCATCTCGTCGGGAACGAAGTTCTGCTCCTGGTTGGCGAAATCCACCGAGAAGGTGCGCAATTGCTCGCCGTCGCGGGCGAGCCGGGCCGCGGCCAGGCCGGTGATCGCGCTCGAGTCCAGTCCGCCCGAGAGCAGCACGCAGCGCGGCACATCGGAGATGAGCTGGCGATCGACGATGTCGGTCAGCAGCTCACGCACCCGGGCGACGGTCCGTTCCTGGCTGTCGGTGTGCTCGACGGCATGCAGCCGCCAGTAGGTGCGGGTGCGAATTCCGTTGCGGTCCACCGTGACCAGCGTGCCCGGCAGCACCTCTTCCATCCCCTTCCACAGCGACCAGCCGGGCTGTTTGGTCATGGCGAACAGCTCGCGCAGACCGTCCAGGTCGACGGTCGCGGCCGCCAGCGGGTTGGCGAGGATGGCCTTCGGCTCGGAACCGAACAGCACACCGTCGGGGGTCGGGTAGTAGTAGAACGGTTTGATCCCCATCCGGTCGCGCACCATCACCAGCTTCTGGTCGCGCTCGTCCCAGATCGCGAAGGCGTACATGCCGTTGAGGTGGTCGACGACGGACTCACCCCATTGCAGATAGCCGTGCAACACCACCTCGGTGTCGCTGTCGGTGTCGAAGCGGTGCCCGAGTCCGCGCAACTCCTCGCGCAGTTCACGGAAGTTGTAGGCCTCCCCCGAGTACACCATCGCGACGTCGCCGGCCGGGGTCGGCACGGTCATCGGCTGCGTCCCGCCCGGCAGGTCGATGATGGCCAGCCGTCGGTGCCCCAGTGCCGCGTGTGTACGAACGAAGGTGCCCCGCCCGTCCGGCCCGCGACAGGCCATGGTTTCGGTCATCGCGTCGACAACCCCCTGCTGCCGGGTGAGGTCGTCCGAGAACGCCACCCAGCCCGCGATTCCGCACATTCCGCCGCCTCTCAATAATTAATTAGCTTAGGGAACTATCCGTAAAATCGTTGTAACACAAGGAGTCTCGCGCGCGCCACCATGCGTCCGACTTGTCCGAGCTTGTCCGAACTCGTCGCTTTCGCCCGAATAGTTCGGTTCGCCCGCGGCGGGCGAACGCCCGGAAACCGCTCGTTTCGCCGCACCGGACCACTCCGATCGAAACGCGCCACCCCCCCTATCGTCACCCCGCCCCCACAACGGCTCTCAGCCGGGTTGCCCACCGGTAGCCCACCGTGCGAACGACAACCGCGGATTCACGGTCTCGACGTCGGCGACGGCCATCACAGAATTCAGGGCGAGAAAGTCGAAATGCTCTGTCGACGGCGCAATTACGACGTCGGCACCGGCCGCTCGAACCTGGTCGGCGAGCGGTATCCGACTCGTCTCCGGCGCCCACACCAGCCGATAGCCCAGCCGCACCGCCAGCCGCCGTACCTGAGCGATATCCCAGTCGAGACACGGCGACTCCGGATGCACCCACCCCAGCGCGACCGGGCGCGCATCCCTCACGACCGCCGATCCCGGCGACGCACCTCGCCGCGCAGCGGAAGGCGCACCAGCACGACAGTCAACACGAGCAACCCCACGGTGAGCAGGAACAACACCCACATCGCACACACCCCTCGCTGTTCGGTTCGGAATCCCGCGGCGCCCGGAACCGAAGCTCCCGCCGCCGGAACTACGGACAGATTCGCGCGGACCACCGCCGCCGGGCGACGACGAAAACGGCGTCAATCGGCACACAAACGGGGCGACATTCAGGCGTCATTGCTCTACGGTGGGCGCATGGGAACGCCGAACGTCGCCTTGCGCGCCGCCCGCACGGCACGACTGCTGAGCCAGCACGATCTCGCCCGCATGCTGCGTGAGGCCGGATGCGTCAGCGCGACGAAACGACTCGTCCAGCGATGGGAATCCGGCGCGACCGCCAACCCCCGCCCGTCGCATGCGCGCGCCTTGGAACAGGTGATGCGCCTGCCGATCGAAAGCCTCGGATTCGGCGCGGTGATGGCCGGGCGCAGCCTGTCCGGCGACGACACGGCCGGCCACGAAGTCCACTCGGCCATCGGTGACGTCCCCCGGGAACGCCATCCCGGCCAGGCCGCACCGCAGCCCAATTCCGGCACATACTCCGGAATCTGGTTGTCCCGCTACGAGTTCTACTCCTCCGGCCGCGAACAGACTTTCACCTCGTCGCATTACGTGGTCGTGCTTCAGCACGAACAGCGGCTCACCGTCCGCAGCCTGCCGAAGTCCGCGGCGGGCACACTCGAACTCGACCTGACCCTCGACGGGCATATCGCGACGGGCACCTGGTCGGAAACTACTGCACCGAGCGGCTACTACAAAGGCGCACGGTATTTCGGGGCGATCCAGCTGCTGTCGGAACTCACCGCCACCCGGCTGGCGGGCAAGTGGGTCGGCTTCGGCAAGAACTTCGACGTGAACGTGGGGCCGTGGGAGCTGGTCCTGCAAGACCGATCCACATCGAAAGCCACGATCGAGAAGTATGATCGCCCACCCCGAAGCGATTGATCCGCAAGGGTTCTGCCGCATTACCGGCATCGCATACTCGCCCTGCTGTGGCGGGAAGACCGCGCCCACGAACTATGTGCGCGGCCGGCACCGAACGTCGATCCGCAGGGAGAACACGGTCGCAGGCGGTTGTGCCGAACTTTTCGTGCAAACCTCCGCGAAAATGCCGGAAAACTCGCAAAGGCGGTGAAGTTTGCACGATTTGTTCACTCGTCCGCCGTCGGCGACAAAAGGGCAGTTCATCGGCGGCCGCCGTCGCCGCGCACACTGCCGCGCGGGTTTCTCGTCCGAAAGTTTGATTCCGTCCCGCTTGTCGACCGGTATCGTCGGAGGCGAAGTTAGGTTACCCATACTTGTCGCCCCACGAAGCGAGGAAATCTCCGATCATGCCGGACGCCACCTCCACCGAGCAGCCCGTGCCGTTCTCCGCGCAGATCCGCTCCGCCACCGCCGAACAGCACGAACGCGCCGAGAACTCCACCTTCATGAGCGACATGCTGGGCGGCGCCCTGAACGTCCGGGCGTTCTATCGCTACACCGGCCAGCTCTGGCACATCTACCGGGCGCTCGAGGCGCACTGGGACACCCTCGCCGGCGATCGGGTCGCCGGTCCGTTCATCCGGCCCGAACTCGCGCGCCTGGCGCATCTCGAGGACGATCTGGCGCATCTGGGCGGGCCGCAGTGGCGCGACGACATCGACGCCCTGCCCGCGACCGCCGAGTACGCCACCCGCATCACCGAGTGCGCACAGACCTGGCCCGCGGGCTATGTGGCCCATCACTACACCCGCTATCTGGGCGATCTGTCCGGCGGTCAGGTCATTCGCGGCACCGCGGCGAAGCTGTGGCAGCTGCCCAAGCGTGGCGACGGGGTGCGCTTCTACGTGTTCGATCAGATCGCGAACCCGGCCGCATTCAAGCGCGGCTATCGCACCCTGCTCGACGAACTGGCCGTCGACGATCTGGAGAAGCAGCGGGTGCTCGGCGAGTGCCGGCGCGCCTTCGATCTCAACAGTGCCGTATTCGCGGATCTGGCAAGCGAATTCCCGGTCCGCCGCGAAGGCTGAACCGACCTCCGACGCTCTTGGACAATCGACCGGAAGGTTGCCAATAAGTAGCCGGATGCGTCTCCGAGTTACATCAAAATCGTTGTTACACATACCGATCGGCGCTCCCACGTGGTGACAAGTCCCACACCACAGGGGGCGCCGTTTGGTTGCGGGCACAACTCGCCGCCAGCTAAAGTTACTCACCAGTTAGGCACGCAGGGGTTCCTACAGCGACCTCGATTCTGATAGAGGCCGATTCGTTCAGTCCGCATCCACCGACGCATGTCGGACGAACAACGTTGTGCGACAACATGTTCGACATGCAAGGAGGGGTTATGGCCACCTATATCGTGACCGGTGGAACGGGTTTTCTGGGACGTCGCGTGGTGGAGGGATTGCTCACCTCCGATTCCGACGCCGTGGTGCACGTGCTCGTACGCGAGGCCTCGGCGGCCAAACTGGCCGAACTCGCGGCCCGATGGAATGCCACCGACCGGGTGTTTCCGCTGATCGGAGACCTGACGGCCGAGGGACTGGGGCTGGTGGACGAACCGCCGGCCGCACAGCATGTGGTGCATCTGGGCGCGGTCTACGACATGACCGCCGATGAGGAATCCGCCTACGCGGCGAATGTGAACGGCACCCGCGCGGTGATCGCGCTCGCCACCGAACTGGATGCGATGCTGCACCACGTGTCGTCGGTGGCGGTGGCCGGTGACCATCGCGGCAAATTCTTCGAAGACGATTTCGACCTCGGCCAGAATCTCGAATCTCCTTACCACCGAACGAAATTCGCCGCCGAGCGACTGGTCCGCGAAAGCGCGGGGCTGCGCTGGCGGGTGTATCGCCCGGCCATCGTGGTCGGCGATTCCCGCACCGGCGAGATGGACAAGATCGACGGTCCGTACTACTTCTTCCCCGCGATCGCGCGGCTGGCCGCGCTCCCGGGCGGGCTGCCGCTGCCGCTGCCGGATCTCGGCGCGACCAATATCGTCCCGGTCGACTACGTCGCCCAGGCCATGGTCGAGCTCATCGGCCGCCCGGGGCTGAACAAGCGCACCTTCCACCTGGTCAACCCGCGTCCGCAGCCGTTCACCGAAATCTACGGCGCGCTGTCGCGAGCAGCCGGCGCACCCGGCGGCATGGGCCCGGTGCCGGGCAGCCACACCGCAATGGCAACGCTGAACCGGCTGCCCGGTGTCACCGCGGCGCGCGATTTCCTGTTGGGCCAGTTCGGCATTCCCGCCGAGGTCGCCCCGCACACCTCGTTCGCGTCGGAATTCGTTTCCGATTCCACCCGGGCGCTGCTGCGCCGCACCGATCTCGAGGTCCCCGCCTTCGACACCTACGCCGAGAATCTGTGGCGGTACTGGCGCGCCCACCTGGATCCCGACCGGGCGCGCCGCCACGGCGGCGGCGACCGGCTGCGCGACCGCATCGTGCTCATCACCGGCGCCTCCTCCGGGATCGGCCTGGCGACCGCGCACGCGGTGGCGCAGCGCGGCGCGACGGTGCTGATGGTGGCGCGCGGGGTCGACGAGCTCGAGGCGGCGGCCGCCCAGGTGCGCGAGCAGGGCGGCGACGCCTACAGCTATTCGTGCGACATCACCGACGAGAAGGCGGTCGAACTGCTGGTCAAGCAGGTGCTCGCCGACCATCACCATGTCGACTACGTGGTGAACAACGCCGGGCGTTCGATCCGCCGCTCGGTGCTGAACTCCACCGACCGCATGCACGACTTCGAGCGGACGATGGCCGTCAACTACTTCGGAGCGGTGCGGCTGATCCTGGCGCTGCTGCCGGCCATGCGGGAGCGCCGATTCGGCCACGTGGTCAACATCTCCTCGATCGCGGTACAGACCAAACTGCCGCGCTTCGCCGCCTACGTGGCGAGCAAATCGGCCCTGGACACCTTCAGCGAGATCGCGGCGGTCGAGAACGCCGACGCCGGCATCACCTTCACCTCGGTGCGGATGCCGCTGGTGCGGACGCCGATGATCGCGCCGACCGAGATGTACCGGTCACTGCCGGTGCACAGCCCTGAACAGGCGGCGGCGATCGTGGTGCGCGCACTCGAGGAGCGGCCCGCGCGCATCGACACTCCGATCGGCACCTTCGCCCAGGTCATCGACACGGTCATGCCCTCGGTGAAGAAGGCCATTCTGCACCAAGGCTTCCGGCGGACGGGCGAATCCACCGCGGCCAAGCACGGCCGCGCCGCCGCCGATACGGGCGAGACCGGCGGCCGCAGTCCGCTGCTCGCGCTCGCGCCGGTGGTGCAGCCGCTGATGGGTTTGCCCACCCCCGCGGCTCGTATCGTCAACCGGCTGCCCGGCCTGCACTGGTGATCCGCACCTACCACCGGACCCGGTGTCCGGTGGTAGGTTTCGCCGGTGAAACGCAGGCTTCTGCTCGGCGGCGCGATCGTCGTCGTCCTCGCGGCAGTGCTGTCGATCGGCACCTACGTCCTGATGAATTCGCGGACCTTCCAGGTCGCCGGCCGCTTGGTCCACCGCGTCGACACCAGCGAAAAGGTCGTCGCGCTGACCATCGACGACGGCCCCACCGACCGCACCCCCGCGATCCTTGAAACTCTTGCCGCCGAACATGTTCCGGCCACGTTCTACCTCGTCGGCCGCGACCTGGCGGCCCATCGCGACTACGGGGCGCAGATCGCGGCGGCCGGGCACGAGCTCGGTAACCACAGCTACACCCACCGGCGGCTGGTCTTCGTCACCCCGGCCACGGTCCGCGACGAGGTCGAGCGCACCGACGCCGAAATCGAGCGCACCGGATACCACGGCCCGGTGACCTTCCGCCCGCCCTACGGAAAGAAGCTGGTCGCACTCCCGTGGTATCTGTCGCACCACGACCGCACCACCGTGATGTGGGATGTCGAATCCGATTCCGCCGGTGGGGCGAGCACCGATGCCATAGTCTCGAAGACGGTGAACCGCGCCCGGCCGGGTTCGATCATTCTGTTGCATGCGATGTACCAGTCGGCCGCGGCGGCAGCGATTCCGCGCATCGTCGCGGAACTCCGTTCGCGCGGTTACGGTTTCGTGACCGTCTCGCAACTGATCGCTGGCACGAAACCCACCGGAATGTGACCGAACTCCCCGGCCGTTTCGGCCAAAACTAGAACGTGTTCTAATAGTCTGTAGGTATGGAGCGACTGACCGGGCTGGATGCCAGCTTTCTGTACCTGGAGACCGACACCCAACTACTGCACGTGTGCGCGCTGCTGATTCTCGACCCGCCCGCCGACGGGACCGACTACGAATTCACCGCGCTGAAGGAGGAACTGGGCCGCCGCCTGCACCTGATCCCCTCCATGCGCCGCCGCGTCCATCGGGTCCCGTTCGACCTCGACCACCCGGTCTGGGTCACCGATAACGACTTCGACCTCGACCGGCACGTCCGCCGCCTCGGGCTGCCCTCCCCCGGCGGCCCGAAGGAACTGGCCGAACTCGTCGGCGACATCGCCGCGCAGCCGATGGACCGCGCCCGGCCGCTGTGGGAGATGTGGGTGATCGAGGGCCTGGCCGACGGCAAGGTCGCCGTGGTGTCGAAATACCATCACGCCGCCGTCGACGGCGTCACCGGCGCCAACATGATGGCCTATCTGTGCGATGCCGAGCCGGGTGTGCACTACCCCGATCCGCCGGCCGAGACCGACACGAAGTCCGCCGAACCCAACGATCTCGCCCTCGCGGCCGAAGGGCTGGTGCGGATGCCGGCGAAACTCGGCGTGGTCGGCATGGTGCCCAAGACGCTGGGCAAGCTCGGCGGGATGGTGCAGCGCAGGCGTGCCGACAAACAGGGCATGGCAATTCCGTTCACCGCGCCGCGCACGCCGTTCAACCGCACCATCACCCGTCATCGCAGCGTCGCCTTCACCACCGCCCCGCTCGCCGATATCAAGGAGATCCGGGCGGCGTTCGGCGTGAAGATCAACGATGTCGTCCTCACCGTCATCGCGGGAGCGCTCCGGCAATACCTGAGCGAACACGACGAATTACCGGACACCTCGCTGATCGCCTCGGTGCCCGTCTCCACCCACGAGACGACACGGCACGAACGCGGCGTCAACAAGGTGTCGACGCTGTTCGCCCAGCTCTACACCGACGTCGAGGATCCGGTGGAACGGCTGCGGCTCATCGCGGAGGCCAACGTCGGCGCCAAGGAGGAACACGAAGTCCTGGGCGCGGACTTCCTGCAGGATTGGGCCGAATACGCGCCGCCGAACACCTTCCGGATCGCGGTGCGCGCCTATTCGTCGTTCAAACTCGCCGAACGGCATCCGGTGGTGCACAACCTGGTGATCTCCAATGTGCCCGGACCGCAGCAGCCGCTGTACTTCCTCGGCTACCGCATCGACGCGCTGTTCCCGTTCGGCCCGGTCTTCCACGGCGCCGGCCTCAACGTCACGGTGCTGTCGGCCAACGGCGATCTCGATTTCGGCTTCATTGCCTGCCGTGAACTGGTTCCCGATCCGGACCGGATGGCCGACGCCGTACACGACAGCATCTCCGCGCTACTGAAGGCGGCTCAGACCCAGCGCTGAGCGCCTCAGCTCTCCCGCCGAGCGGCCACCGCCGCGCAGGCCTCGAGGAGCACAGGGACAAAGGCGTCCGCCTCGAGTACACATGCCGCATGTCCGGCCGATACGAGGAAAATCTCCGCGCCGGCGATCATTGTCGCCATCTCCAGCTGCCGATAGACCGGCAGCGCCCGGTCGTGTGTCGTGATCACCACGCCCGTGGGCACCCGCAGGCTCGACAGCCACGGCGAGGAATCGAAGCGCCCCAATTCGGCGATCGCCTGAGTCATCGCCCACCCGCTGGTAGTGCGCAGCTCCGCCAGCGCCCAGCGATCCATTCGCCCTGTCTCCCAGGATATTTCGGGCACATGCGGCAGTTTGGTCGCCGCCTCCGCCACTCTACGACCCGCCGTCTCGGTCATCACCCCGGCGAGCAGCGCCATCCCGCCGTGGAACAGCCGTTCCCGCCATTTCTCCCGGAAACGGTAGGTCGTCGCGCACAGCACCAGGCCGCCGACGAGGTCCGGGCGCCGGTGCGCGACCGTTTGGGCGACGATGCCGCCCATGGAGTACCCCGCCAGGATCGGCCGGTCCACGCCGGTCACCTCCGCGACAGCGACGACGTCATCGGCCAGTTCGTCGAGATCGAAACGCGGCGAACGGATTCCGTGCCCGTGCCAGCGTTGGTCGAACAGCACCACCCGATAGTGCTCGGACAACTCCGCCAGGGCCGGAAACCAGTTCAGCATCGCCGTGGTCACCAGACCGTGCAACAGGATCACCGTCGGTGCGCCCTCGGGCCCCGGAATATCGACCAGATAGGTCCGCCCGCGCCCGGGCAGATCCACCATTCGCCCCGCGGGCACCGAGGTCGTGCCCGATACGCGCGTACCGAAGCGCCCGCCGGCCGCCCCGCGACCATTGCCCGCCGTCTGCCGCTCCGCCGCCATCGCAACCTCCTGCACCGCCGGCCCGGTCATGAATTAGAACGCGTTCCAATTCGATGGTACCGGGTGCGGTCAGCGGGCTCCGGGCAGCAGCACAGCCGCCCCGGCGAATCGGCCGTGTGCCAGGTCGGCCAGGGCCCGGTCGGCGGATTCGAGCGGATAGGGGTTGATGCGAACCTGCATCCGGTGCCGAGCGCAGAATTCCAGGAATTCGCGGCCGTCCGCGCGCGTGTTGGCCGTGACCGAACGGATCTCGCGCTCCTGGAACAGATGGCGCTGATAGTTCAGCACCGGGATGTCCGTGAGGTGGATACCCGCGATCGACAGCACACCACCGCGGTCCAGCCCCTCCAACGCGGGCAGCACGAGGTCCCCGACCGGCGCGAACAGGATCGCCGAATCCAGCGGCACCGGCGGCGGGTCGGCCGCGCCCTGCGCCGAGGCCGCGCCCAGCGCCAGGGCCAACTCCCGCGCGGCGGCGTCGCGGGTCATCACGTGCACCTCGGCGCCCTGCGCCAGGGCGACCTGGGCGGCCAGATGCGCGCTGCCGCCGAAACCGTAGATACCGAGCCGTCCCCCCGGTGGCAGCGCGGCCCGTCGCAGCGCCCGGTAGCCGATGATGCCCGCGCAGAGCAAGGGGGCCAATTCCGCGTCGGCATACCCGGAAGGCAGCGGATACACGTAATCGGCAGGCGCCGTGGCATATTCGGCGTACCCGCCGTCGGCGTCCCATCCGGTGTAGCGCGAATTCGGGCACAGATTCTCCGCGCCGCGGCGGCAGTACGCGCACACCCCGCACGTGCTGCGCAACCACGCGATACCGACCCGGTCACCGGGCGCGACAGCCGTCGCTCCGGCACCCGCAGCCACCACCTCCCCCACGACCTCGTGACCGGGCACCACCCGCTGCCGGTGCACCGGCAGATCGCCCTCGGCGACATGCAGATCGGTGCGGCACACGCCGCAGGCCAGCACTCGCACCAGCACCTCGCCCGCGGCCGGCTCGGGAATCGGGATCCGGGCGCGGACCGGCGGGGATTCGTCGATCGGACCGGGCCGCACCACCTGCCAGGCGGCCATCGTCGCAGGGCTCATCGCACTCCTTCCGACACCGGAACGCCCGCGCCACGGCGGGAAGATCGATGGTAGTCGTGCACGCGGACGAACCCGGCACATCCGGCCGCCGAGGCGGTCACGCGCACCGGAACGCGGCGTTGATAGCGTCGCCGAGTGCCCCCGCCGTCGACCGCCTTCACGCTGCCCATCGGGCGCGTGCACGCGATCGTCGACCTGGCGCGCCGGCGCGGCTGGGACACCGGGGAACTGCTCGCCGAAGCCGGCATCGCGCCGCAACTGCTGAACCAGGGCCGCGCCCGCGTCACCGTCGGGCAAGCCGTGCATCTGGTGCAGCAACTGTGGCGCAGCACCGACGACGAACTACTCGGATTGGGCCGTCACCCGATGCCGCGCGGCACCTTCCGGCTGGTGTGCTTCGCCCTGCTCGGTTCCCGCGATCTCGCCACCGCACTGCACCGATTCCGGATGTTCCAGAAGGCCCTGCCGGGATTTCCGCCGCTACAGCTGAGCGCCGACGCCCGCGAGGCGCGAATCGCGTTCGACCTCAGCGATATCCGCCATCCGCACAGCCTGATCATCGACACCATGCTGATGGTCGTCTACCGCTTCCTGGACTGGTCGGTGGGCGGCTCGCTGCGACTGCTGCGCGTCGAAGTCCCCTATCCGCCCAACGATCTCGACGACTACGACCTGATCTTCGATGCGCCCGTGCGCTTTTCGGCGCCCCATCCGGCCCTGGTGTTCGATGCCGCCCTGCTCACCGCACCCCTCGTGCGCGACGAGGACGATCTGCTGCGCTTCCTACGCAACGCCCCCGAGGCCGTGATCGGCCGCGGCGACGATTCGGTGTCCACCGCGGCGCAGGTACGCCGGATCCTGGAGCGCGGCGGACCACGGCACTGGCCCGGTGTCGAACAGATCGCCGGCGAACTGTCCGTCAGCCCCGCGACACTGCGGCGCAAATTGAGCGAGGAACATACCTCGCCTAGCCGCATCCGCGAACAGATCCTGCGCGATGCCGCGATCGCGGCGCTGGTGCGCGGCGAGACGGTGACAGCGATATCGCGCCGGCTCGGATTCTCCGAACCCAGCGCCTTCTCCCGCGCGTTCCGGCGCTGGACCGGCAGCTCCCCCGGTTCCTATCGCGGTCCCGCCGCCGCGCCCTGAGCGATCCGGTCACAAGATCGAGCGCTGCGGTCATTGGCTGCCGCGCGGCGCGCTCCTACCTTGGCGAACGAACACCGTATTCGACCAGAGGAGTTTCCCCGTGCCGGTGCATCGGTCCCCGTGGATGGACGAAGATCTCGACGCGCTCACCGATTTGGCGCGCCGCTTCTTCGAGAAGGAGTGCGCACCGAACGAGGATCGCTGGGGCCGCCAGCACCACGTCGACCGCGAAATCTGGAACCGCGCAGGCGAATTGGGTCTGCTGTGCATCTCCATCCCCGAGGAGTACGGCGGTGGCGGCGGCACCTTCGCCCACGAGGCCGTGATCGCGATCGAGCAGACCCGCGCCATGGCGCCCAGCCTCGGCAACCCGGTGCATTCCACGATCGTCGCGCACTACATCAACGCCTACGGCACCGAGGAACAGAAGCAGGCATGGCTGCCGAAGATGGCCTCCGGCGAGATCGTCGCCGCCATCGCCATGACCGAACCCGGCACTGGTTCCGACCTGCAGGGCATCCGCACCCGCGCGGTCGCCGACGGTGACCACTACGTCATCGACGGCGCCAAGACCTTCATCTCCAACGGCCTGCTCGCCGATCTGGTGATCGTCGCCGCCAAGACCTCCGAAGGCAAAGGCGCGGAATCGGTTTCGCTGATCGCCGTCGAGACCGACCGAGACGGCTTCCGGCGCGGCCGCAACCTCGAGAAGGTCGGCCAGCACGGCCAGGACACCTGCGAACTGTTCTTCGACGCCGTACGCGTCCCGAAGACCAACCTCCTCGGCGCCACCGAGGGCACCGGCTTCATCCAGCTCATGCAGCAACTACCGCAGGAGCGTCTGATCCTGGCCGTCGCCGCCGCGGCAGCGATCGAGAAGACCGTCGAGATGACCGTCGCCTACACCAAGGAACGCCAGGCCTTCGGCAAACCCATCTTCAACTTCCAGAACACCCAATTCACCCTCGCCGAATGCGACACCATCGCCTCGGTCGCCTGGGCCTTCCTCGACGACTGCGTCGCCAAACACCTCCGCGCCGAGCTCGACATCCCCACCGCCGCCAAAGCGAAATGGTGGCTGACAGAACAACAATGCCGCGTCGCCGACGAATGCCTCCAGCTGTTCGGCGGATATGGGTACATGGCGGAATACCCGATCTCACGGGTGTTCACGGATGCTCGGATCCAGAAGATCTATGGCGGGACGAACGAGATCATGAAGCTGATTATCGGGCGGAGTTTGTAGATTGCCTGGTAAGGGGCGGTTTTCGGGGTCAGGAGGCGGTAGCGCTCCCGTCTTGCTCCCGTCCGTCGTCGAAATCTTCGTCCAGATCTTGTAATACCCCGTGGGGGTTAATCCGATCCAGGCCGAAGACGTCATCGAGGCGGCAACAGTTCGCGACCGCATATTTGTGCCAACGGCGGGATTCATGTGCCCGGGGTGACGAACACGCCGGTGGCGCCGTCGGAGAACACCACGCCGGTTTCGGCCGGCGGCTCACCGGTCGGTTCGAGCGCCCCGTTCGCGAGCACCCGGTAGGTGAACACCTTCTCGGTGCCGGCCGTGGTGAGGGTGTCGATGACGTAAAGGCGCTTCGCATCCGGACTCAACACCACTCGCCCCGGGAAGTGCCCGGGTTGGCTGGGTGCGTCGGCGCCGGACAGCGGGGCCAGCTCACCGTTGTCGAGAATGGCGAAGCCGCTCACTCCCATCCCGGCGGTCTGCGGGAGGTACAAGTATTTGCTGTCCGGAGTGATCGCCATACCGTGCGGGGTGCCCTTGGTCGGGAATCGGCCGATCGGGGTCAGTGCACCGGTGGGTGAAATACTGTATGCCGACACATCATTGGTGCCCTCATTGGTGATGTAGAGGAATTTGCCGTTCGGCGTCACCGAGGGCAGTGCCGGCCGGTCGCCCGTGGGCACCTGCGGCCCGGCAGGGGTCAGATGCCCGTCGTCGCCGATCGCGAAGGAATCCATGGTGGCGCCGATGAAGCTGGGCGCGAACAGGAATCGGCCGTCGGGCGAGACCGTCGGGATCGAGAGGCCGCTCGTGGCTCCCGGAATCATCGCCGAGGCGACCGGCGTCAGTGCGCCCGAGGGGGCGATGGCGTAAGTACGCACCTCGTTGGTTACCGAGCCGACCGTGGCGAACAACCACCGTCCGTCGGGACTCACCACCGCGCCCACCACCGGCTGTCCCGGATCCAGCCGGGCGCCCGCAAGAGGCTCGAACGAACCGTCCGGATGTACTCGGAAACCTTGCAAGGTACCCGAAACTGTATGGGCCACATACACGTAACGATTGTTCGGGGTGACGGCGACGGTGAGGGTGCCGGTTTCGATCGGTACTGTCGGGCCGGTGCCCGACAGATGGCCGGCCGTTTCGCGTAGCACCCCGAGATTCGACGACCCGGCACCTCCGACCAGAAGATAACTTGGGCCGGCCGGGGCCGCGCCCACCGGCGGGGTCACGACACCACCGACGGAAACCCCCACAGCCACGCCGATCGCCGCCGCAAGTGCCGACGTTCGCCTCCGCTGCCCTTTAGGGGACGAAGACACTTTCGGGCCGCTGAGGGTATTCCGATCGTTCAAGACAACCTCCGTTGGTTGGCAGCCCGCGGGGCGCGGGTCGGTGCGCCGACAAGGATCCGTCGGCGCGCTGCCACGAACGTATGCCCCCGGTCGGATGTGAAGTGTCCAAGGATTTGGACAACCGACACCGAAGCCGGTCATAGTTTCCGTAACCCGGCCAAAACCGCCCGCAGAAATACCGGATCGTGTCCGACGTCAGGATGTGGCGATCGGAATTCGATGTATCCGGCGGTGATCAGATCACCGACGAGCACCTTCGCCGCCGTGACCAGCAATCCGCAGCGCGCCGCGATTTCCGCGATGGATTGCGGCCGGCCGCCGCACAAGGACAGAATCTGCCGGTATTCGCGGTCGAAGTTCTCGATGTCGTTGTCGAACTCGACGGCCGTCACCAGCGTGAAAATATCCAGATCGTGCACGTTCGTCCCGGTTCGCCCGCGGGTCGTGGCGAAGGGCCGAACCAGCGGTCCTGGATCGTCGTCGATCGGTGAATCGTCGGGTGGTCGGGTCACGGCTGGTACGGCGGGGCCACTGTTTCCGACACTCTGGGGACCGTCGACAGGTGCTCGCGCACCTGGCCGATGATCACGTTCATTTCGTAGGCGATCAGGCCGAGATCGGATTCGACATCCGCCAGCAGCGCCAGACACGCCCCGTTTCCGGCCTCGGTCACGACCAGAAAACCCAATTCCAGTTCGATGACCGTCTGATGCAATTCGCCTTTGCCGAAATGGGAGCCGACGCCGCGCGCGAGACTGTGCAGAGCCGAGGCGATGGCCGCCAGATGTTCGACATTCTCGCGGCCGAGGCCGGAACCGGCCATCGGCAATCCGTCGGCGGACAGGACGACCGCACCTTCGGCCCCGGAGACTCGGGAGACCAGCTTGTCGAGTATCCAGTCCAGCCCGACGGGAGCGGGAGTGGTCGAGGGGTATTCGTTCATGTTACGGCCGTTCACTGTTCGTCGGAATTATGCTGTGCGCTGGTGTCGGCGGAACGCCGGGCTTGCCGGGTTCCGCGCTGGAAGGAGGTCATGGCCGCACGTGCCACGTCCGGGCTTCGTCGTCGCTCGGCGACGGACGCCGAGGGTGACCCGATGTGCCGGCGCGCGGCCGGCATTCCGTTGCTCGGCCGTACTCGCCGGGGCAGCGGCGTGCGCGACGACTCGAGAGCGGCCTGGTCGGCCGGTGCGACATCCATGCTCACCCGATCCAGCACGGCCGCGGGAACGAGCACGATCGCGGTGACGCCGCCGTAGGGTGATTCCCGCAGGCTCACTCCGATACCGTGCCGGCGCGCCAGGCGACCGACCACGAACAATCCGAGTTGACGCCGGCCCGTGAGCGCCATCTCGTGGAATTCGGGTGGTTCGACCAGAAGCGTGTTGACCTGCTCCAGTTGTTCGAACACCATGCCGAGGCCGCGGTCGACGATCTCGACCACGACCCCGCGCCCGACGATGCTGCCGTGCACGGTGATCGACGCTTCCGGCGGAGAGAAGTTCGCCGCGTTGTCGATCAGTTCGGCGAGCAGATGGATGAGATCGGCGACCGCGGCGCCGAGGACGCTCACCGGGGGAAGCCGGACGGCGGTCACCCGCGCGAACCCCTCGGTTTCGGAGGCCGCGCTGCGCACGATCTCCTCGAGGCCCACCGGCCGCCGCCACTGCCGCCCGGGCTGCCGGTCGCCGAGGATGAGCAGATTCTCGGCGTTGCGCCGGGCGCGGGTCGCCAGGTGATCGAGCTGGAACAGCAGCTCGAGATGATCGGGGTGGTCCTGTTTGGCCTCGGCCACATCCAGCACGTCGAGCTGCCGGCGGACCAGGGCTTGACTGCGGAACGCGATGTCGAGGAAGACCCGGTTAAATCCGTCCCGGGTGCGAGCCTCGGCGACGGCGGCGGCGATGGCGGTGCGCTGGGCGGCGGCGAAGGCGTCGGCCACTTCGCCGATCTCGTCCACACCGGAGTCGACGGGGGTGGTCTCGCCCTGCACATCCACCGTTTCGCCTCGATGGATGCGGTCGATGATCGCGGGGAGCCGGTCGTTGGCCAACTCGAGGCTGGACGAGCGCAGCGACCGCAGTCGGCGCACGAGCCGCCCGGCGAGCACGAGGGCGGCGGCGACGGCGAGCACGGTCGCGATGACGAGTCCGGTACCGGCGGTGATCGCCCAGTTCAACGTTCTGTCGGCGACCTTCTGGGTCAGTGCGACGGTGTTGCGGTACTGGTCGGCGACCACGGCGACCAGCCTGTCGTCGACCGACCGCTGCGCGGGCCGCCATGCGTCCTCGGGCGTGTCCAGGCTGCCCCGCTCGGCGAGCTGGTTCTGCGCGCTCTCGGTGAGCCGCCATTCGGCGCTGTCGGTCAGTGCCCGGAACGCGGTTTGCGCGACGGGGGCCAGCCGTGGTACCAGCGTGTCGAGCTGCTGCCGGTAGGAGCCGGTCAGCTCGGCCAGAGCTCGTCTTCCGGCGACGTCGAGCATTCCGCGCGATTGCGCGACCGCCGCGTAGCCGAGGGCCCGCGCGTGGGTATCGACCGCGCGGATCAGGGCATTGCCCGTCATATCTCCGGCCAAGGTGTCGTTGTCCGGAGACTGACCGACGGCGCTGTCGAAGCCACCGTCGGCGGTGGCGCCCACGAGCAGACTGTAGAAGGCGTCGACGGCTTCGGGCGTGGTTGCGCGGGTGTCGATCTGGTGCCGGACGTCGGCGAGCTTCGCCACGAGCTGACCGATCTGGCTGCCGAACTTCTCGGCCGTGCCCGCATCGATCTTTTTCGCCCCCGAGGCGATCGCAGCGGTTTCCGCCATCGCGGTGTCCAGCGCTCTCCGCCGGTCCGCGATATTCACCTCCGGGCCCGCGATGCCGCCGGCCACGAGCATGCCGGCCGTCCGTTCGTCCTCGACGGCGCTGACGAAATGCAGGAGTGGGTCAATGATGCCCTGCTGGTAGTTCGACCATTCCCGGACCGCGTGCGCACGAGTGGCGAGGACGGCGATGGTGACACCGCCGGTCGCCAGCAGCAGGATGCTCGGGATCAACGCGATCGCGAGAACGCGGGTTCGGATACCGGCCCACCGTCTCGCGCGCGGGCTTTCGGCAACTGTCATCGGTGACGTCCAAACGTAGTTTTACGCTTAATACATTGAGCTTGATGTTGCGTTACCCGGGCGGCGCTTCTTCGAATGCGTATCCGTAACGCGCGCAATTCTTTTCGCACGCGGCTGCCCCCGGGGCCCGGCGCGCGTCCGCGCTACGCATCGAACCCCGGAGGCCCCCCGACCGCCGGATCTGCCCAGTGGACTACTCCGGCGGAGCAGGGGTGGACGCGCATGCACCCGGGCCGAGCACGGCCGCCGATGCAGCTGTCATGGTCCTCACCACCTCTGGAACTGTCCGGGGCACCGCCTGATTCGGCGCCCGACCCACAGTAGAGAGGTATGCGGCCGGTGAGTGTCCAAAGTTCTGGACACTCACCGGGATTCAGTCGATGTGCAACGCCCGCAACCGGTTGTAGAGGGTGGACCGGCTGACTCCCAGGGCCCGCGCGGCCTGCAACCGGTTGCCACCGGCGGCTTCCAGGGCCGCGACGATGACCTCCCGCTCGGCTTGCCGGAACGGCGAGGCCGGCGCGGGACGACCGCGGTGCGAGGCCGGCAGATCCGAGGGGATGATGTCGCCGGCCGAGCGCAGGTCGGCGACGGCCGCGATCACGCGCCGCAGCTCCGCCAGATTGCCCGGCCACGGCTGTTCGGCCAGAATGCGCAGCGTCTCGGCGGTCAGCCGGGTTTGCCCGCCGGGTTTCATCTCAGCGAGCATGTGCCGCGCCAGCTGCGGGATTTCATGGCGGCGGCGGCGCAGTGGCAGGAGATCGTTGCGGTCGTTGCACAGTACCGCCAGCGGCGCGTGCACGGTGTCGAGGTGCTCGCCCGGCGTCGAGGTCAAGACAACACTGCGCCGCGCGCTGCGCAGATACCGGGCCAGCAGCGTCGTCATCTGTTCCGACAGCAGCTGGATGTTCTCCACGACGGCCGCGGGTCCCGGCTGGCCGAGGACGGTTTCGGCGGCGCCCGCCCAGGCTTGTTCACCCAGCCGCACGATTTCGGTGGCGTCCAGTTCCACCGCGTCGGACCCCGCGGCCCGCTGGGCGGCGGCGGTGCGGCCGCTGCCCAATTCGCCGACCACCAGCAGCGGCCAGGTCTGCGTCCGGGTGGCGGGGCGCTCGCAGCGGCGAGTCTCCTGATCCGGGATGATGTCGACCAGCACGCCGTGGTCGTCGTCGACCGGCATACACCGCAGTCGAACGGACTGCCCGGAGACGAGAGTGAGTCGGTGGGTCGCCTCACCGGCGAACCGGGTGCCCTCCACGCACATCCGCACGGCCGCGTGGTCGGCGGGTTCGAGCAGATCCAGCGCCGCGGGGGTGGCCAGGACGAGGCCGTGGCCGACCGCGACAACCGCTCGTTTCCGGCGGATCGCCGCCGCCTGGAAGGCGGTCAGGAGCTGCCGCTGTGACTGCGAGGCGTCCAGTTGGAGGCGGTCTTCGATATCGCGCACCACCCGCCGAGCGAAGGGCGGGAACAGCCGGTGGTCGTCGCCGGCACGGCCACTGATGTCGAGGACGCCCTCGAGCCGGCGGGTGACCGGATTGACGATCGGATGCCCGTAACAGGTGAAGCCCTGGAAGGCCGACATGAAGTGTTCGGGGCCTTCCACGAGCAGACCCTGCCGGGTCTCGATGGGGGTGCCCACGGCGTTGGCGCCGACCTCGTCCTCGGCGAGCCGGATCCCCGGCACCACTCCGAGGTCGGCCACACCGCGCAACGTGGACCGGTCCGCGCACTGGATATCCACCACGCGGGCCGACTGATCGGCGAGCAACAGCGTGACCGAGGTACCCTCCAGTTCGGCCGTGGCCCGTTCGAGCACCGGACGCGCCGCCCGGGTTAGGCCCGACTCGACGGCGACCGCGTCCGGATCGAAGCGGGGCGTGACATGTTCGTCGAGGCCGTTGAGCCGGGATCGTAACCACGCCGACGCGATTTCGGGTCGTGCCGGTCTTATGCCGGGATGCGCCGATATAGAAGGCACGCGACACCACCTTGTCTCGCCGTTCTCGCCTACCCTGCTGCGCTGTTCGCTGGCAGGACGAGCAGTGAATATGTGAGAAGCATTATATTTTATGTACGAAATGATGCAAGTCACACCCCTTTCGAAAACGATGCGGTGACCGGCACCGACACCATCCTCCGGCGGGGTGTCCAAATACTTGAACACTGCGCACTCGGCAGCGCCCATAGTCTCGGGGAGCTCGAACGATCCGGGCGCTACGCGTCAGCGGAGTCTACGGTCCCCGCGCACACCGAGTCCGCATTTTCGACCCGAATACCGGAATCGACGGAGGAGATTTCGATGCCCGAAACTCACCACTGCGCACCGACGCCCCCGACGGCGCTCCCACGCCGGATTCCGGGGATCAACTCCGGATAGGAGGAGCAGTGCCGCAAAAACAACTTTCCCTACCGACCCGTGCCGCGGATCCACACACCGGCTCGCACCACTTCGATCGGCCGACGCCCAACGGCGACAACCTGACCCGCGCCGTACAGGAATGCCTGGAACTGTCGATGTGCATACTGGCCGGACAGGAACGCCCCGAACACCTGCGGCGGCTCCAGCAGGAGGCGTCGTGCTGGGCACGCGACGGAATCCCCATCGATACGATCCTGCGGCTGGTCCACGACGGTGTGCGCCTGGCCATCGATCTCGTGCGGCGCAGCGCCGTCACCCGGATCGGCACGACCGGCATCCGTCGCCGCCCGATCGACGGCGACGTCGTCCTGGACCTGCTGACCACGATCACCTCGACGGTCGCCGGAGCCTACGCCCGCCAGCTCCACGCCGCCGACCGCCAGCACGCGGCGCGTGCGCTGGCGACCGCTCTGCTGGAAGGACGGCCGACCTCGGCCCTGGTTCGCCACGGCGGCATCGAGGTCGCTGACGAATACTGGGTGCTGGCGCTGACCGTGCTGCGAATTCCGGATTGTCCGGGTTTCCGCGTCGGCGCCGACGTCCTCACCCTCGCGCCCATACGGCGGGTGCGGGCCGAACTCGCCGACCGATTCGACGGCGCCGCATTGGACGTCCTGTCGCTCGACGGCGGCACGGTCCTGGTGCCTGCCGCGCTCGCCGAGGATGCCGCTCTCGACCTCCTCGTCGCCGACCTCACCCGGACGGCGGGCGTGCCGATCGCCGCCGCGCTCACCCGCGCCGAGGCCCCGGGCATCCCCGCCGCCGCCGATCGCGCTCACGAACTGCTCGACCTGGCGGCCCGGCTCGGCATGACCGGATTGCATCGCTTCGACGACCTGGCGCTGGAATATCAGCTCACCCGGCCGGGCCCCGGTCTCGACCAGCTGAGCGCTCTGCTGGATCCCCTGGACGATTACCCCGAATTGCTGAGCACCCTGCGATGTTTCATCGCCAACGACCAGAGCCGCAAACGCACCGCCAATCGCCTGCACCTGCACCCGAATTCGGTCGACTACCGGCTCAAACGCATCGCTCAGCTCACCGGTCTGGACGTCTCGCGCTCCACCGGCCTGTGGTATCTGCGCTCGGCCCTCATCGCGCGCAGCCACCGTCGGCCGATCATCCGAACGTCGTAGTCGAATCCGACCGGCGTCAGATGCCGTCCCCCTGTGCCCTGGGACACAGTGTCAGCCACATCACATGACTGACGAGGAGCGGCGATGGAGCCATCACACAACACCGACGGGCGTGGCCGGCGATGACCACGGCCACGCTGGATACTCGCGTACACATCTCGCCACGGTCCCGGATCGCGCGGATCGAACAGGGCTATCTGGTGCTCGGCATCACGGTGCTGGTCTGCCTCGTGGGCGGGCTGACCACATCGAACTTCCTGTCGCTGAACAACTTCACCAGCATCGCGAGCCTGTCGGCGGCCTTCGGCATCCTGGCCGTCGGTGAGGCCGTGGTCATTCTCGGCAAGGGCATCGACCTGTCGGTGGCCGGGATCGGGCTGGGGACCGCGCAGGCGACGCTGGCGTTCATGAATCGCGGTATGCCGGAAGGCAGAGCGATCCTGCTGATGGCCGGGCTGGCGCTGCTGGTCGGCGTCGTCAACGGCGTGCTGATCGCCTACTTCGAGGTGCCGGCGCTGTTCGCGACCCTGGCCACCGGCATGCTCGCCATCGGCGGCGTCGACATCCTGTTCCTGACCAGCAACGTCTACAACGTGCCCGGCGGATCGTGGATCGCGGCGCTGAGCAACGGATCGGTGCTGGGCGTTCCGCGTCCGGTCCTTGTGGCCGCCGCGGTATTCCTGCTGGCCTGGCTGTTCATCTCCTACACCTCGCCGGGACGTTTGATCCGCGCGATGGGCGACAACTTCGACACCGCCCGGGCGACCGGTGCGCCGGTGCGCCCGCTGCAGGTGCTGACGTATGTGATCGCCGCACTGCTGGCGGTGCTGGCCGGCTATGTCACGGTGTCGATTCAGGGCAGCGTGCAGACCACGGTGAGCTCGTTCGATCCGATTCTGTTCACCGCCTTGACCGTTGCCGTGATCGGCGGTGTGTCGCTGTCGGGCGGTCGCGGCACGATTCTCGGCGTCCTCGCGGGATCGCTGTTCGTCGGCGTCCTCAACAACCTGCTGGTACTGCACGGGCTGACCACAGCCGTGCAGGACCTCATCCGCGGCGCGGTCCTGATCGCCGCCATCGCCTTCGACGCTTGGTTGCATCCGCGCAATGTCGAGACCGAGAAGTCGGGCGAATTGTAATGCCCTCCCCCACAAGCATTTTCCTTTCCGATCAATCACACAGCAGGAGTGTTCGACGATGAACCGAAAGAAGATACTCGCCCTCGTGATGGCGGCCCTGGCGGCGTTCGCCATCGCCGGCTGTTCGGTCGACAGCGGCGCCAGTTCCGGCGGGGCCGCCTCCGGCGATCAGGCCTTCGGCGCGAATGTGGACATGAACGCCGCGGTGCAGAAGGCCCACGACGTGATGAAGGGCAAGAAGATCGCCTTCGTCCCGATCCTCTACAAAGGCTATGCGCTGACCGAGAACTGGGGCGCGACGATGCAGCGGTCCTTCGGGAACCTGGGCGCCGACTTCCAGGTCTACGACTCCAACTTCTCCAGCGACCGCATGATCAGCACCATCAACGACCTGATCGCCCGCAAGGCCGCCGACGTCCTCGTCCTGCAGAACCAGGACCTCGGTCTGCTTGACAACGCGATCCAGCAGGCCGAACGCGCCGGCATCTACACCGTCGTGCTGAACATGATGTCGACCCGCCTCGGGGACGCGTTCATCGGCGTCGACGTCGCGCATGCCGCACGCACGATCGCCAAGCGCGCGGCCGACGATTGCGGCGCGCGCAACGCACCGAAACAGGTCGCGGTGATCGACGGGCCCGGTAACGACCCGGCCTCGATCCAGTGGAATCAGGGCATCCACGATGTGCTCGACCCGCTGGGATACAAAGTGACCGTTGCCCATTCGCAGTTCCAGAACGCGGTCGCGCAGCAGGCGGCGGAGTCGATGCTGCAGCAGTCGCAGGGCAAGTTGTGCGGCTTCCTGGTGACCTACGACGTCAACGCGGTCACGGTCGGTCAGACCGTCGCCAACGCCGTCGGCCGCGGACAGGTGGCGCCGGATTCGGTGGGTACCTACACCTTCGACGCCGACAAGAGCTGGTGTGATGCGCTGAAGCAGGGCCTGGTCACCGCCTCGGTCGCCTACGACGTGCAGGGTATCGGTGAGGCCGCGGCGGTCGCGACCCAGCAGCTGATCCAGTCCGGTGTCAAGCCCGGCGGCAACCACACCGTGTCCTTCGTCTCCGACGCGATGGTCGACAAGAACAACGTCGACGACGTCTCCATCGCCTGCTACAAGGGCCAGTGAGCATGACGGCACACGCACTCGTCGAAAACCCGCCGCCCGCAAGGTCTTCCAAGACATTGACGCGGGGCCGGCTCGGAATCAAGTATCTGTCGCGAGGGGTGGACTCCTTCCCGCTCACCGGCGGTAGGTGGACCGACCGCATCGCGCGCTACCGCACGCTGTCGGAGCTGTTCGAGAAGCGCTGGATGGAGGGCGCGGTCCCCTTGGGCCTGGCTCTGATCCTCTGCGCGATCGTACTGGCCACCACGAAGGTCGGCGCCAACAACACTCCCCTCATCCTGGACCAGGCGACCGAATACGGGTTGCTCGCCATCGGTTTGACGGTGGTGCTGGTCGGCGGCGGCATCGACCTGTCGGTCGGTTCGATCGTCGGGGTCGCCTCGCTCGGCGCGATGGTCGCCGACCGGGTGTGGAACTGGCCGATGCTGCTCGTGGTACCCGCGGCGGTCTTGATCGGCGCCGCGCTCGGCGCGATCAACGGCTTCCTCATCGCGCGGCTGAAGATGCGGCCGTTCATCACCACCCTGGTGACGCTGATCGCCTTCGGTGGCGCGGCGTCCGCGCTGCAGAGCGCCTACAGCACGAAGATCGGCCTCGCCAAGCCCGACATCGTCTGGGATTTCCTGAGTTTCGGCAAGATCGCGGGAATTCCGGCGGAGTGGTTCATCTTCCTGGTGGTGTTGATCGTGGCGCATCTGGGACTCACCCGTTCCCGCTGGGGCTGGTGGGTCACCGCGGTCGGCTCGGATCGGCGTTCCGCGCGCCGCAACGGTATTCCGGTCGACGCCACCACCTTCTGGATCTATGTGCTCTCCGGTGCGCTCGCGGGCCTGTCGGGTCTGCTCACCGCCGCCCGGCTCGGCCGCACCGACCCCAACGTCGGAAACGGCTGGGAGATCATCGCTTTGACCGCCGTGGTGCTCGGTGGTGTGAGCCTCAAGGGTGGCCGCGGCTCGGTGTTGCGGGCGACGGTCGGTGTCCTGGTGGTGGCGATCATCCAGCAGGCCACCATCGCCGAGGGCGCGCAGGGGTCCTACTACACGGTGATCCTGGCGGCGGTGCTGCTGCTGTTCACCATCCTCGACTTGAAGTGGGGTAAGTATCGCCAGCGCACGGTCGAGAAGCTCAAGATCGACCCGGCGAAACTGGAGCTGCCGCCGCTGATCGATATCACCGCTCCCAGCAGTGTCTGGAACCTCAACAGCCGGCTGACCGATGCCCCGCCGATCGGTCTCGGGCAGATCCGCGGCGCCGAGGACTGCGCCGTCGACGGTGACGGCAATGTCTTCTGCGGTGACCAGCGCGGCTGGGTGTGGAAATTCGCGCCCGACCGCACCGAAGGCGAAATCTTCTCGCGCACCGGCGGTTTCCCCTGTGGTCACGTCTTCGACCGCGACGGGCAGCTGGTGGTGGCGGTCGGCGGTATGGGCATCTACCGGATCTCCCCGGACGGGGAATCGGAACTGCTGGCCAACAAGGTCAAACGCAGCCCGTTCTCCCTGCTCGACGACTCCGGACTGCGCGCCATCGACGATCTCGATGTCGCCCCCGACGGGGCGATCTACGCCTCGGACTTCTCCACCCGCAACAACACCGCGGACTTCCTCATCGAGCTGGTGGAATTCCGCCACAACGGACGCGTGGTGCGAGTCGATCCGGACGGCAGCACCGAGGTTGTCGTGTCCAACCACGTATTCCCCAACGGGATCTGCACCTCCCACGACGGCCAGTCGATCCTGATCGTCAGCACCGGGCTGTGCCGGGTGGATCGGTTGTGGATCGCCGGACCGAAACAGGGGCAGCTCGAGCCGGTCCTGGAGAACCTGCCCGGCTACCCGGACAACCTGAATCGGTCCTCGGACGGCAACTACTGGCTGCCGCTGTGCGCCATGCGCACCCCGATGTCGGATCTGCTGCGCAAATATCCCGGCGTGCGGCGGCGCATGACTCGTGAAGTGTCGCTGGATAATTGGGTCGTTCCGCAGCTGAACATGTCGTGCGTGATCAAGTTCGACGATCGCGGGCAGATCCTGCAGGTGCTGTGGGACGAGACGATGGAGAACTACCCGATGGTGACCTCGGTCAAGGAACACGCCGGCCACCTGTATCTGTGCGGCGTCAGCAACAACCGCATCGGCCGGCTTCCGTTGCTGCCGGAGGAAATCGGATCCATCGATCCCAATCGCGTTCCGGGACTGGCGGATACGACGCGCACACCCGCTGGGGTGATCCTGTGAACCGCACGATCGCCACCCTCGCTGAATGGATCAACCCCGCGTGGGGCAAGCACCGCACCGTCCCGCCGATGGATGCCGGCCTGCGGCCCAACCGGCGACTGGACGAGGCGAAGGAGCTGCTGCCGGACGATATCTACGAACCCGATGACGTCGTCATCACCGAATCCGGTTCGGTGCTGTTCGGCAGCGGCGCTTATCTGCTCTCACTGCGTGACGGCGAGGTGCGCCCCGTCGCCGAACTTCCGGGGCCGGTGGGGGCGCTCGTATGCCGCGGCGGGGCGGTGATCGCCGCCGTCGAGGGCACCGGGCTCGTCGCGGTCGACACCTCGGGGACGGTGACCGAACTGTGCACCGACCCTGTGGTCGCCACCTGCGTCACCGACCTCGCGGTCCTGCCCGACGGTTCACTGATCGGCACGGTCGGTTCCCGGAACCACGACGCGCGCAACTGGTCTCGGGCCTTGGTCCGCAGCGATCGCTCCGGCCTCATCGTCCGATTCGACGGCTCGCGGGCGCGGGTCGAGGCGCAAGGTCTGGGATGGCCGTCGGGCATCGAGGTGGCCTCGGCCACCGAGGTGCTGGTGTCGCTGAGTTTCGAACACCGCATCGAATTGCGGTCCCTGGACGCGCTCGCCCGCCCGGCCCGCGCGATCGCGCGCAATCTGCCCATCTATCCGGGGCGCTTGGCGGCCGCCGGTGACGGCTGGTGGGTCGCGGCGCCCTATATCCGCAATCGGGTGACCGAAATGCTGCTCGACGAACCCGCGGTCATCGAGGAGATGGTGGCGCGGATCGATCCCGAGGACTGGTTCGTGCCGCGACTGCGCTGCACCAACCCCTACACCGACACCATGCAGATGGGGCAGCTGCGGGTGCTCGGTGTGGTCAAACCGTGGGCGCCCGCGCGATCGTGCGGGGTGGTGGTGCGTATCGACCGGACCGGGCGCGTGGTGGAGAGCGCGCACGCGCGCGTCGACAGCAAGCGCCACGGCGTGACCGGTCTCGCGGTGTCCGGCGATGACATCGTGGTGGCGGCCAACGGATTCGGCAATCTCCTGCACGTGTCCGGTGAGAAGGAATGAGGTGATACGGATGCCTTACGCGGACAACGACATCGCCGAGCCGGTGATCCGGCTGTCGAACGTGAGCAAGCGTTACGGCGGCACCTACGCCCTGCGCGGCGTCGATTTCGATGTGCGGCCCGGCGAGATCCACGCCCTGCTGGGTGAGAACGGCGCCGGCAAATCGACGATGGTGAAGATCATCTCCGGCGCCGTCACCCACGACAGCGGAACCCTGCAAGTCGACGGCGCCGAGTGCACCTTCACCGCGCCGAAGGATTCGGTGGAAGCCGGAATCTCAATGGTGTACCAGGAGGGTTCGCTCGTCGAGACCATGACGGTGGCGCAGAACCTGTTCATGGGCAACGAGAAGGTCTTCAACAATCTCGCCCACCTCAACATCGTGGCCCGAGAACTGCTGGAATCACACAACTTCCACATCCGGCCGGATGTGCCGGCCGGCGCGCTCGGAGTGGGCCAGAAGCAGATGGTCGAGATCGCGCGCGCGGTCCACCGCCACGCGAAGGTGGTGATTCTCGACGAGCCGACCTCCTCGGTGACTCCCGAGGAACGGCTACAGCTGTTCATGTCCATGCAACAGCTCAAACGCAAGGGCATCGGCGTCATCTTCATCACCCACATGCTCGACGAGGCGTTCGAGGAGGCCGACCGGATCACCGTCCTGCGCGACGGCGAGGTGCAGGGCACGCTGTCCAAACCGGAGTTCAGCCACGACGAGGTGGTGCGAATGATGGTGGGACGCAACGTCGAAATGGGCCGGGTCGCCGCCGGCCGGGAACCCGACCCGACACCGGTGCTCGAGGTCGAGGACGTGACCTTGCTGCCGGTGGTGCGCAATATGTCGTTCTCCGCCTACGCCGGTGAGATCGTGGGCATCTACGGTCTGGTCGGCGCCGGCCGCAGCGAGGTCGCGATGATCGTCAGCGGCATCATGAAACGCCGCCGATTGCGCGGCGGGACAACCAGATTGAACGGCCGCGAGGTCCGTTTCCGGACACCGCGGCACGCCCGCAAGGCCGGCATCGTCTACATCACCGAGGACCGCAAAGCCTCCGGCTTCTTCAGCCACCTGACGATCGCCGACAACATCTACCTCGGCCATCTGTGCAGCGCGCCGCGACTACCGTTCCTGGTCCGCCCGGGAGCCAAGAAGTCCGTGGCGCAACGCTTCGTCGAACTTTTCCAGGTTCGAACCCTGCAACCGAACCGGGCCACCCTCGAAGAGCTCAGCGGCGGCAACCAGCAGAAGGTCGTGCTGGCCAAGGGGCTGACCCGCAAACCGCTGGTCGCGATCATCGACGAACCGACGCGTGGCGTGGATCTGGGCACCATCCCGGAAATTCACGCCATGATCCGCGGGCTCGCCGACGACGGTGTGGCGGTCGTCGTCATCTCCTCGTACATGCCCGAGATACGCGCCTTGTCCGACCGCATCCTGGTCGCCAAGAACGGGACGATCGCCGCCGAGTTCGCCCCGGAGGAAGCGGACGAGACCCGGCTGATGTTCGCGGCCGTGCACTGACAGCGAAGGTCGCGGCCTGCGTGTAACCCCGGCTCATTCGAGCCCGGGGTTACACGTCGTTGTCGGGCAGTGCGCTCCGCGCCGAAACCTGGCATCGGGGGCCGATGCCAGACCTCCGCCGTTTCGCCGACCGCTACGACAGGGCCCCCCGATCGGGACCCCTGTCCAAGTATCTGGACAGTCACCGCCGGCAATTCTGCCTAGCTTCGATTCATGACATCTGGTTCACAGCCGACAGGTGATCCGGCGACGACGACCGATACCGCCGCACGCCCGAAGCAACGCCCGGCCAGGACACGGCAGGAACGCTGGGCGGCCGCCATGGCAGCGATCGTGCTGCCGGGCATGGTGGTTCTCCCGTTACCGGCAGCGGCCTTCGCCCCGGTGCGCTGACTCCGAGGGCGCCCCGCCGGACGGCCCGCTTCGGCGCCCAATCCCGTGCCCGGACATGAACGGGCACACCGAGTTCGGCGATCGCCGCCGAACTGTCCCACCCCACACAGGAGAAATATCATGGCTGGAATCGACGGACGTTCCGTCATCGTGACGGGCGGCGCCAGCGGCATCGGTGAGGCGGCCGCGCGCCTGTTCGCCGAGAACGGCGCCAAGGTCACCATCACCGACCTCACCACCGAGGCAGGCGAAGCGCTGGCGAAGCAACTGACCTCCGAGGGATACACCGCGCAGTTCGTCACCACGGACGTGACGAACGAACAACAGGTGAAGGCAATGGTCGACGCCGCCGTTTCGGCGTACGGCCGCCTCGACGGGGCGTTCAACAACGCGGGCATCCCCAACTCCGGCAAGAGTCTGGTCGACATCACCCGCGAGGATTTCGATCGGATCTTCGCCGTCAACGTCACCGGGCCGTTCCTCTGCATGAAGCACGAGATCCCGGCGATGATCGAGGCCGGCGGTGGCTCGATCGTGAACACCGCCTCCGTGGGCGCCTTCATCTACATTCCGCTCGCCTCAGAATACACCGCGTCCAAGCACGCCGTGGCCGGTCTGACCAAGGGCGCGGCCGCGGAATACGGCGAGAAGGGCATCCGCGTCAACGCCATCGGCGTATCGACCGCCAAGACTCCGATGTACATGGAGTACCTGGAATCCAATCCGTCCTACGCCGATACGGTGGCGGCCACCCATGCCCTGCGTCGCGCCAGCGAGCCCGTCGAACATGCGGAGGCCGCCATGTGGTTGCTGTCGGACGCCGCCTCGTTCGTCACCGGTGTCACCCTGGCCACCGACGGCGGTTACACGCTGTACTGAGCACGGCCCGCGTTCCACTCCTCGGCAGGTGCGGCGGTTGCGACCGCCGCACCTGTCGTGCGTACGGCGAAGTAGGCGTCCGCGGGGCGAAGCGAGGGGTTTCGCCTCTGCGGCACAACGCAACACGCCCTGATCGCAGGCAGAACCTGCGGCCAGGGCGAGTCTCAGGTGTCTGTCGGTGCTTCGTCGTCGGTCAGAACTCGATAACGGCCTTACCGCCGGTCTGCTTGTCGAATTCGCGGTAGGCCTGGTCGGCGTCGTCGAGAGTCCAGTGGTCGGTGAAGACCTTGTCGACGTCGACGCCGTGGGCGGCGATGAAGCGGGCGCAATCACCTTGTCCGACAACGGAGAACGTGTAGGACCCGATGATGGTGAGCTGTTTGCGGATGATGTCGGGGCTCACGTTCAAGGTGACCTGTCCGCCCTCACCGACGAAACCGACGCGGCCCCAGGGCGCGGTGGCCTGGACGGCCGCCGCACGTGCGGCCGACGCGCCGGAGCAATCCAGCGCACAGCTCACGCCCTTGCCTCGGGTCAGCTCGCGAATCGCCTCCACCGCATCGGTGGCACTGGAATCGATCGCGTGAGCGGCACCGAATTCCGCTGCCCGGGCGACTCTTTCGCTCGCGACATCGACCGCGATCACCTCGGCGCCCATCGCCGCGGCCAACTGTACCGCGGATTGGCCGACCGGGCCCTGACCGAAGACGGCGATGGTGTCACGGGCGCCCAGATCCAGCCGCACCAGTCCGCCGAACGCCGTCCCGGTCCCGCAGGCGATCGCCGCGCCGGCGGCGAAGCTCAGTTCGTCGGGCAGCGGAACCAGTGTTTGCGCAGGCACTTTGATGTAGTCGGCGTGGCCGCCGTGTGCCGTGGCGCCGAAGATCTTGGCGCCACGTTCACACATCTGTGTCCACCCGGTGCGGCACCGGTCGCAGAATCCGCACCCGTCGTAGTGGTGCACCATCACCCGGTCGCCGACGCGCACCGCACGGGCGTCCACCTCGGATCCGAGCGCGACCACCACACCGCACGGCTCGTGCCCGGCGATGATGCCGGCATCGTCACCCTGCAATCCGAACGCGGCCAATGCTTCGCCGGGGGCGGCGCGATAGAACCGGAGATCACTACCGCACATCCCGGACGCCTTGATCTGCACGACCACGTCCGCGGGTCCGGGTTCGGGGTCGTCGAACGAGACGATTTCGAGGTTGCGGTCACCGTTGAACACAACGCCGCGCATCGGCACTCCTCTGCTTCCGGCCTACGCCGGGTCGATCGAACAATGGTGTCAGGACAGCGATTTCGCCAGGGCGGGCGACAGGCCGTAGGACTTGGGCTCGACATATCCGTCGAACCCTTCCAGCCCGGCCTCACGACCGATGCCACTGCATTTGAAGCCGCCGATGGGCGAGTGGAAGCCCACCACGTTGCCGTTCAATTCCACAGTCCCCGTGCGGATCCGGCGGGCCACCGCCAGTGCGTGCTCGTCGTCGGCGGCGAACACCGAACCGTTGAGGCCGAACATCGAGTTGTTGGCGATCGCCACGGCCTCGTCCTCGTCGGCGAAACTCAACACCGACAGCACCGGTCCGAAGATCTCCTCCTGCGCGATGCGCATATCCGGCTGGACTCCGGTGAAGACGGTCGGCTCCACGAACCATCCCCGGTCCAGTCCGGCGGGCCGCCCGCCGCCGATGGCGACCTTCGCGCCCTCGTTGCGGCCGATCTCGACGTAGCTCTCGATCATCGCGCGCTGCCGGGCGCTGACCACGGGGCCGATCTCGGTGGCCGCGTCGGCCGGATCACCGACCGGCATCGACTCGACCATCGCGACCAGCCGCTCGACGAGTTCGGCCTCGCGCGAGCGTGCCACCACGATCCGGGTCTTGTTGCTGCAGGCCTGGCCGTTGTTGCGCATCGAGAGCTTGCGGATCTGCGCGATCGCGATGTCGAGATCGGCGTCGTCGAGCACGATCGCCGCGGATTTGCCGCCCAGTTCCAGGGTGATGCGCCGCAGATCACGCCCGCAGACCTCCGCGACGCGCCGGCCGGCGGCGGTGGATCCGGTGAACGACACCTTGTCGATACCGGGATGGGTGACCAGGTGCTCACTCACGCCACGGTCGGCGGGCAGGATGTTGACCACGCCGTCCGGCAAACCGGCTTCCTGCAGGATCTCGCCCAGGATGTAGCCGTTCAGCGGCGCCTCCGGCGCGGTCTTGAGCACCACGGTGCATCCGGCGAGCAGCGCCGGACCCAGCTTCAGCATGGCGATCTGCAACGGCATGTTCCACGGAATCACCGCGGCGACAACGCCGATGGGCTCGCGCGTCACCAGGCCGGTACCGGTCGCGGAGGGACGGATGCTGCTCCATTCATAGCGCGGCGCCAGCTCGAGGAAGGCATCCAGCAGAAGTTTCGCTCCCAGCGACTGGGTGCTGCGCGACAGGGTGATGGGGCTGCCCATCTCGGTGGTGATCAGCTGGGCGATCTCCTCCTGCCGCTCCCCCAGCCCGGCGCTGACGCGGGTCAGCACCTCGATCCGCTCGGTTAGCGTCATCCGAGGCCACGCTCCCTGGTCGAACGCGTGCCGGGCGGCGGCGACGGCACGATCGACATCGCTGGCGGCCGAGTTGGGCACATGTGCCACAGTCTGTTCCGTATACGGCGAGATCACCGCGATCTGTTCGGTGGCGGTGGGCTCGGCCCAGCGGCCGCCGATGAACAGCTTCGAATAGTTGCCCTGGTAGACCATGTTCTTCTCCTCGCACCGGCCGAAGCATCGCTCACACCGGTCCAGTCATGGAGCCGCCGACGGACATGATGGGGCGGCTCGGTAGTTGCGCTGCGCGGCGCGCTGTCGTCGAGTGTGTCGCAGCGCACACCCGAGGCGATATCCGTCGCCGGTCGTATTCGACTGCGACCTTCAGCCGATAGCGGTCACTTCGTGCCGAGCCGGCGCATGACCGTCGCGAAGTCGTCGACGTTCTCGAGGGCGAACACCGCCTCGACGATGCTGTCCATCTGTGCCTCGGTGATGACGCCCTCGGCGTTGGTGCGGAACTTGGCGATCAGTTCCTCGTCGGTCATCCGGGTCTCCGGGTCCGGGGTGGGGCTGCCCTTCGGATACACCCGGTCGGCGACGAAAGTCGTTCCGCGAGCGTCGACTTCGATGCGGGCGGGCCGCGCGGAGGGATGTGCGGACAGCGCCTTGAAGTAGTCCGGGTGCGGTTCGAAGGTGACCCGTTCCATCAGGTCCAGGACCGAACGGCTGAACACGAGATCCGGATCGTGCCACGCCTTGCTCGGGGTGATGTTGTGCGCGCCGACGGCCAGTCCGTGCGCGATGCTGAACTGGGCGTCGTGGGTGTGTTCGATGACGTTGCTCAACCACAGCGGATGCAGGACCGCGGCCTCACCCCAGCACCGGATCGCCTCGATCTCCTCGGGCTTCAGATCGTTGTCCGTCACGATCTCGGTCAGCGCGTGCAGCGGCGCGTGCAGAATCCGGCAGTGCGGATACGGCTTGAAGGTCTGCTCGGCGGGAAACAACCACTCCTGCCCCAGTCCGGTGGTGATGTTCTGTGGTTCCCAGCGCCGGGTGCCGATGAAGCGCCGGTAGCCGAGGTCGGCGTCGTCGAGGACCGGCAGATCACCGCGGTGTCCGAGTTTGGCCATATAGGCGGCGGTCAGCGAGGCGTTGGTGAGGGCTCCGGCCAGCGAGTACTTGATCGTCGCGGTCGGGGCGTGCGCGAGCCAGGAGCGCATGGAATTCACCGGCGAGGTACTGGCGGCGATGGCGAGGGCGTTGGCGAGCACCTCGGTGGAGTAGCCCTCGAGCTTTCCGACGGCCGCGGTCGCGCCGAAGATGGTGTTGCTGTAGCCCAGGACCGGCGACAGGTTCATCTCGGTGTCGGTGCGGTCGCGCAGATAGTCGACCGACTTGTAGAACCGGAACGACATCTCGTGCGAGAGCGCGATCGCGGCGATCACATCCCGTCCCGTACGCTGCTGACTTTCGGCCACCGCCATCGTCTGCGGCAGCACATAGGGCGTCACATGCCCGGGCGGCAGCACCGCGTCGAAGTCGAGAGCGTTGATCAATTCGCCGTTGGCGAAAGCGGCGCCGAAGATCGACACCCGGTCGGCCGTGCCGATGATGGTGGCGTCACCGGAGCCACCGGTCAGGCGCCCGTACTCGATGCCGATCTTGCCCTTGTGCTGGTCGACCGCACCCAGCGCGCAGCCCATCGAATCGAGCAGAATGCGCTTCGCCTCCACGACCACCTCCGCGGGCAGGCGAGAGTACTCGACACCGGTGGTGAAATCGGCCAATTGTTCGACGATGGTTTTCGACACGAAGGGAGGTCCTTTCCGACTACCGCGCGACTGCGATGCCGATGTCAACGATGGCGTCGATCGAGACCGCCGGCATCCGCCGCCGGTCCGATTCGCATACGACCTTCGGCCGACTACCGCCGTGTTGCGCGAATCTGTGACATCGATGACCATCCTACCGCTAGAATTGGACATAATATATTCTCTTGCCGAAGTACTGGAGCGATCGTGGCAACCGCAACGTGGGATTCACAGCACCGTGACGTGGCACTGGCCGGCGATCTCGGCGCCCGGATCCGCGAACTCGTCACCGATGCCGGCAGCACCCTGGGCCGGGAGTTCCCCGCGCGCGACTTCTCCCGCGCGGTCGCGGCCAAACAGGTCCTGCGCTACCTGTGGGAGGCCGCCGTCGCGGACCTGCTGCGGGCGACCGATATCGAGCCCGCGCAACTGACCCGGCTGACCTTGCTGCTCAACCGAATCCGGGACACCGAGAGCGAAGTCGACGAGGCCCGGCTCAGCGAAGGTGTGGAATTACTGCGCCGGGTCCGCCGGGCGCTGGCCCGCATGCACGACGCGACCACCGTCGACGAATTGTTCACCGGCGCACCCGAAGCGGCGTGCACTCTCGGATTCGATCGAGTGCTGCTCTCGACGGTGGAGAATTCGACCTGGCAGCTGCAGACCATGTGCGTGGTCGGCGATCCGAAACTCGCCGCGGACATGGTGGCGGCCGGTCGCGACAACCCACCGCGCCTGGACGGCACCCTGATCGAGTCCGATATCGTCACGCACCGTCGCGCCGGGCTGGCTTTGGACGTGCAGCGCAATCCGCGGGTCGAACGCACCCTGGTGAAGATGTCGCGCTGCACCTCCTACGGCGTGGCGCCACTGACGGTGCAGGGGCAGGTCGTCGGCATGGTGCACGGTGACTGCTACCGCCCGCACCGTGAGGTCGACGCCGCCGATCGCGCGGTGCTGAACTTGTTCGCCGAGGGCCTGAGCCACAGCCTCGCCCGGGTGCGCGTGCTGCAGGGTGTCGCCGATCTCCAGCGCGGCCTGCAGCAACTCACCGGCATGCAGTTCACCGCCCGCCAGGCGCTTCCGGCGCCCGCGCAACCCCACCCCCTGCTGTCGAGCCGCGAGGTCGAGGTCATCGAACTGCTCGCCGCTGGCGAACCCAATCGCCTCATCGCCCGCAAGCTCTGCATCTCCGAGGGCACGGTCAAGACGCACGTGACCCACATCCTGCGCAAACTCGGCGCCGCCAACCGCGCCGAGGCGGTGTCCTACTGGCTGCGCGACGCCCCGGTCGGCGCGCGCTGACAAGATCGGCCCGGCCCACCCGACCGGCGCCTTCGACCGCAGCGCCCCGGCTGCCGCGTCGGGTGGTTCGCCTCGACGGGCGGACTTGGTACGCCCGCGCTCTGCGATCGGCTACTACCCGCGATGCCGGTGCCGAGGCGGTTACGCACGGCTCGCCACCGCATCTCCGCAGCGCTGCGGCCCGGAGGTACCGCACCCTCGCCTGACACAGTATCGCGTATAATATATTGTGTATCAGCTAATGAAGCGTGCCGGAACGCAATCCCGACCTCCCGCGACAGAGGTAGCCCATGACGATGATCACGACCCAGCCCGCCGACTGGACGGAACCGGGTCCGCACCAAGTCGTGCGCGGCGTCTACCGGATTCCGCTCCCTCTGCCGATCGACGGACTCGCGGCGGTCAACGCCTATCTGCTGGAATCCTACGAAGGCCTGATCCTCATCGATCCGGGCTGGGCGTGCCCGCAGACGGAGCGGGCCGTCGCTGCGGCGCTGGGAAAGCTGGGGTACGAGCTCGACGACATCGCCATCTGCCTGGCCACTCACCACCACGCCGATCACTACACCCAGGCCTATGCGTGGCGGAAAACGCTGGGCTGCAAGCTGTTCACGGGCCGCGAGGAACGCCACAGCATCGACGCCTTCTCGCTGCCGGGCAGCTTTCCCAACCATCTCCGGCTGCTCGCGCGCAGTGGGGCGCCGGAA
Organism: Nocardia sp. AB354; assembly: GCF_049538315.1. NCBI lineage: Bacteria > Bacillati > Actinomycetota > Actinomycetes > Mycobacteriales > Nocardiaceae > Nocardia > Nocardia sp. AB354. The sequence continues at coordinate 251,847 of NZ_JBMVFU010000009.1, forward strand.
CTCGCGCAACGAGTCGCCTGCGACGATGGGCCGACGGAGTGGGACGACCTGCCCTTCGGCCCACCGGACGGCTGGCTCGACAACGGCGAGGTGATCGGCCTGCGGCGCGGCGCACTCGAGGTGATCGCGACGCCCGGCCATACCCGCGGACATGTCGTATTCCACCACCCCGAAACGCGAATCCTGTTCTCCGGCGATCACATCCTCCCGACCATCACCCCGTCTCTCGGATTCGAGAAGGCGCCCGAGCCGCAACCGCTGCGCTCCTATCTCGAGTCCCTGCGTTTGGTCGGCGGACTGCCCGACACCGCGCTGCTCCCCTCGCACGGCCCGGTCACCTGCAGCACCCACGCGCGGGTCGACGCCCTCCTCGTCCACCACCGGCAGCGTCTCGACGAGGTGTGCGAACGAGTGGACGCGGGCGCCACCACCGCCTACGAGATCGCCGCCGCCCTGCCGTGGACGCGGCGCCGGATTCGGCTGGAGGAATTGCCGCCGGAGCATCAACTGTCCGCGATCATGGAGATCAGCGCCCATCTGGACATCCTGTCGCTCCAGGGGCGGGTAGGGCACGACGATCGCGCGACCATCCGCCATTACTCACCCGCTGCGTGAAATACCCCACCGCACAGTGATTTTCGACAATCCGGCCGCACGCGGCAAGCAACCTATCGTGGAGGAACCCGTGACCACAGACCATTCACCCCGGACTCCTCTGGCGGGCCTGCGGATCGTCGAATTCGCCAGCTTCGTGGCCGGCCCGTCCGGCGGGATGACGCTGGGCCAGCTCGGCGCCGACGTCATCCGGGTCGACCCCATCGGCGGGGCGGCCGATTACACGCGGTGGCCGCTGTCGCAGCGGACCGGTCGCAGCCTGTACTGGACGGCACTCAACCGCGGTAAGCGTTCGGTCGCGGTCGACCTGCGTTCCCCCGAGGGCCAGGAGCTGATCATCGGCCTGGCCACCGCGCCGGGACCCGATTCGGGCATCGTGGTGGACAACAACGTCGGGCGGCCGTGGCTGTCGTACGAGGCGCTGAGCAAGCACCGCGCCGACCTGATCCAGGTCCACATCGACGGCTACGCCGACGGCCGCGCCGCCGTCGACTACACCGTGAATCCCGATGCGGGCGTTGCCGATATGACCGGCCCACTCGACGCGGCCGCACCGGTGAACCACGTCCTGCCCGCCTGGGATCTACTCGCCGGAATGACCGCCACCACCGGATTGCTGGCCGCCCTGCACCGCCGCACCCGCAGCGGCGAAGGATCGTTCATTCGTCTCGCCCTCGCCGATGTGGCGTTCTCGTCGCTGGTGAATCTGGGCTGGCTGGCAGAGGCCGACGAACTGGGCCACGCCCGCGCCAAACACGGCAACCAGGTCTACGGCAGCTACGGCGCCGATTTCGAGACCGCCGACGGCAGCCGCATCATGGTCGTCGCCCTCACCCGCCGGCACTGGGACGCGCTACGCACCCTGACCGGCACCGGCGATGTCTTCGACGCCCTCGAGAAATCTCTGAACGCCGACTTCCGCACCGAAGACGACCGCTATCGCCACCGCGACATCATCACCGCCATCCTGCGCCCCTGGTTCACCACCCGCCCACTGACCGACATCGCCCCCGCCCTCACCGAATCCGGCGTGCTGTGGAGCAAGTTCCGCACCGTCCACGACGTAGCGACCGGCTACCGCGCCGAAGGAACCCCCGCCATCTTCGGCGAGGTGGACCAACCCGGCATCGGCCCGGTCCTCACCAGCCGCTCCCCTCTGCGCATCGACTCCGAATACGGCGACAACGCGGTCGCCCCCGACCTCGGTGAGCACACCGGTGAGGTGTTGTCGGAGGTGCTCGGATTGAGCGATGCCGAATTGGGCCGGCTGCACGACGCGGGAGTCATCGCGGCGAAGTAGAACTGTTTGCTGATGCGGCGGCACCGCGTTTTCCGGGATGCGGGGCCGCCCACTCACAGGTCGAGAGACCCCCTCTCCGTCCGAGAGTGGCACCGCGTCACAGCCGCAACGACCACGTCGCAGTCACAACATCTGCTCCCGTAGAGACTGCTTCGCTTTCGTCAGCTTCACCTACTGCTGCTTCTCACCTTCGACGCGATCGCGAATAGCGCTGACCGACTTATGCTTCGGCACTCGCTGAGGCCAGATCCACGCCGCGATGAACACCACCGTCGGAATGGCGATAACGATGACAAGACCTCCCTACGTCCCGCTCATGGTGAACACGATCTTCCCCACGGCATCACCGGAGCGCAGACGTGCGACCGCACTGCCGTGCTCGGCCAACGGCACGGTTCGGTCGATGACCGGACGGATCGCGCCGCGTGCGACGACCGGGATGACCTCGGGCAGGAGCCCGGCGATCACGGCGGCCATTTCGTCGGCGCGGGTGAAGCCGAAGGAGACGCCGTGCACGGTGAGGTGGCGGTAGGAGAGGTGGTCGAGGTTGATTGTCGACGCCGGTCCTTCGAGGCGGCCGATGTTGACCACGTGCCCGTCGTGTTTCGTGGCGGGGAGGCACTGGGCGAATGTCTGTCCGCCGACGTGGTCGAGTACGACATCGACGCCGCCGTCGGTGGCAGCGAGGGTGGCTTCGGTGAGGTCGGTGTCTGCGGTGACGATGACGGTGTCGACGCCGGCCTCGGTGAGCAGGTCTTGTTTGCCGGGTGCGCGGGTCGTGCCGATAACGTATGAAGCTCCGAGCGCCTTGGCGAGTTGGACGCCGATCAGCCCGATTCCGGCGGATGCTCCGGTGATGAGCACGCTTTGCCCGGCCGTGAAACCCGCCGCGGTGAGAGCGCCGTGTTCGGTCAGCAATCCGGTCGGCAACGCGCAGGCCACGGCCGGGTCGAGCCCATCGGGGCGGGGCAGGACGTGGCGGTGGTCGGCGAGGACGTATTCGGCGAACGAATGCGGTGTCGATCCCATGACCGCGTCGCCGATCTGCCAGGTATCGACGCCGTCACCGAGCGCGGCGACGGTTCCGGCGTATTCGAATCCGGCGACGAACGTTTCACCGTGACCGCCGCGTGCGGGATCGGCATGGGCGAGCATCGGGACGTCGCCGTTGTTCGTCGCCGCCGCCTCGTTGCGGATCAGCACCTGCCCCGGACCTGGCTGCGGAACCGGAACGTCTCGCAAGCTCCAGTCGGGGCCGAGTCCGCCGACGAGCGCGCGCATCATCTGAGGCATACCGATTCTCCTGTCAGGGCTTGTGCTCGAGTTGCAGATCAGCCGGGGTGCTCCGTCGGTCCGTCCAGGCAGGTCGTATCCGGCCCACTCTGCCCGTCGCCGCCCCGGGTAGCAACGACCCGAACACGCGAAAGCCCGGTCGGCTGCTTGTGGCGCCGGCCGGGCTTTCGGCTGATCTCGGTCGCGGTCGTAACCTCGTGCGAGATCAGTTGGGCAGCAACCGCATTGCGCTGGATCTCCCCGGCGGGCTCGCCGAGGGTTATGCGTAACCGGCGCCGCCGAGAAACTGACGCTGCCCGAACGGGTCGCGCCCGGGGTTCGTCCCCGGACCTTGATCTCAGCCCCGGTCGGTCACCTTGTTACGCGAGATCAGCTGGGCGGCAATCACATTGCGCTGAATCTCGTTGGTCCCCTCGCCGAGGATCATCAGCGGGGCGTCGCGGAAGTAGCGTTCGACCTCGTACTCCTTGGAGAAGCCGTAGCCGCCGTGGACGCGCATGGCGTCGAGAGCCACCTCCATCGCAGCCTCGGACGCATACAGCTTGGCCATGCCGGCTTCCATGTCGGCGCGCAGGCCCTGGTCGATGCGCTCGGCGGCGTCGGCGGTGAGCAGGCGGGCGGCCTGGACCTTGGTGACCATATTGGCGAGGTGGGTGCCGACGGCCTGGTGCTGCCAGATCGGCTTGCCGAAGGATTCGCGCTGCTGGGCGTAGGCGGTCGCGTCGGCGAGGGCGGCCTGGGCGACGCCGACCGCGCGGGAGGCGACCTGCACACGCCCGACCTCGAGGCCGCGCATCATGTGGTTCCAGCCGACACCGGGCGTGCCGCCCAGGATCGACGAGCTCGGCACGCGCATATTGTCGAAGACCAGCTCACAGGCCTCCACACCGCGGTAGCCGAGCTTGGGCAGCTTCTTCGAGATGATCATGCCGTCACCCGGCTCGACCAGCACCACGCTCATACCCTTGTGCGCGGGTTTCGCCTCGCGGTCGGTGATGCACAGCAGGCCGATCAGGCCGGAGTGCGCCGCGTTGGAGATCCAGGTCTTGCTGCCGTTGATCACCAGATCGTCACCGTCGGCGCGCGCGTACGTCCGCATGCCCTGCAGGTCGCTGCCGCCGCTGGGTTCGGTGAGCGCCATGGTCGCCCGGATCTCGCCGGTCGCCATCTTCGGCAGGAAGTGCGCCTTCTGCTCGTCGGTGCCGAAAGTCCGCACCAGATACGAGATCACCGAATGGCCGCCGATCGCGCCGGCCATGCTCATCCATCCCCGGGCCAGCTCTTCGGTGACACGCGCGAAGCAGGCCGTGCTGACCGCGATGCCGCCGAACTCCTCGGGCACCAGCAGACCGAAGCAGCCGAGCGACTTCATCTCGTCGATCAGCTCGCCCGGATAGATGTCGTCGGCCTCGAACTCCCGTACCCGAGGCCGGACCTTCTCGTCAACGAACTTGCCGACCAGGGCAACGATCTCCTGTTCGTCAGGGGTAAGGGTGATCATCGTTCTCCTTCGCGCGCCGATGAGAGGCCGAGCCCCGCCATGGCAAGAATTATATATTTTATTTCCAGAGCCTACAAGGGCGGCACTACACCGCTTCGACGGTGGCGGCAAGTCCCTGACCACCGCCGATGCACATCGTGGCGAGCCCCTTACCGCCGCCGCGGCGATGCAGTTCGTGCAGCAGCGTGGTCACCATTCGCATACCGGTGGCGCCGATCGGGTGGCCGAGCGAGATGCCCGAGCCGTTGACGTTGAGCCGGTCGTGATCGCGCCAGCCCCAGCCCTCCAGCACCGCGAGGACTTGCACCGCGAACGCCTCGTTCAGCTCGACCAGATCCAGCCCGTTCAGCAACTGCCGGGTGTCGAGTCCTTGGCGCGCAGCGAGTTTCGCGACCGCGGGCACCGGCCCTATCCCCATCCGCGAAGGATCGCAGCCCGCTGCGGCCCAGCTGCCGAGATAGCCGATCGGAGTCAGCCCGAGTTCGTCCAGCCGATCCTCGGCCACCAGCAGACAGGCCGAGGCGGCGTCGTTCTGCTGGCTGGCGTTGCCGGCGGTCACCGTGCCACCCGGGGCGATCGAGCGCAGCTTGGCGAGGGTCTCGGTGGTGCTGTCGGGCCGCACGCCCTCGTCGGTGGCGAAGATTCGCGGTTCGCCGCGGCGCTGCGGCACCGACACCGGCACCACCTCGTCGTCGAAGCGTCCGTTCTTCCATGCCGCGGCGGCGCGCTGATGACTGCGGGCGGCATAGGCGTCGGCGCTGTCGCGATCGATCTTGTAATCGGAGGCGAGATTCTCGGCCGTCTCGATCATTCCGGAGATCTTGCCGAACCGCTCCTCGGGCTGCGAGCGCTCCCGCCCCCGGTCGAGACGGTCGTAGAGCGAGACCGTTCCCGCCCGCGCGCCCCAGCGGGTGGCCGTCGAGTAGTACTCGATGCGGCTCATGGATTCCACGCCACCGGCCAGCACCACGTCGGCGGCGCCGGTCTGCACCATCATCGCCCCGGTCACCAGCGCCTGCAGACCACCGCCGCAGCGGCGATCCAGCTGCATTCCCGGCACCCCGATCGGCAGTCCGGCGTGCAGCGCCACCCAGCGACCCACACACGGAACCTCGGAATTGGCGTAGGACTGCGCGAAGACCACATCATCGATGCGTTCGGGGTCGACGCCGGAGCGGCCCACGACCTCGCGAACCACGGTCGCCGCCAGATCCTCGACCGGGACGTCACGCAGCGCGCCGCCGAAGGTTCCGACGGGGGTTCGCAGCGGTTGCACGATCGCGACCCGCCGTAGATATTGCTGATTCGACAACGTACTCACACCCATTCCGATCGAATTGGCTCATGGCCGCACCGCGTGCGCACCACTTGCAGCGTATACATTTTATATAATATTCTTCAAGCGAGCAAAGGACGGTGATCGACATGCCCGAGGTGGGCCCCGAAGACTTCAGCGCGATCCTGGCACATGTGCGCGAATTCGTTCGCACCAAGGTCGTGCCGCGCGAACAGGAGATCATGGAGGCCGACGCCATCCCGGACGATCTGCGCAAGCAGGCCGCCGAGATGGGCCTGTTCGGCTACGCCATCCCCCAGCAGTGGGGCGGATTAGGCGTCGACCTCACCCAGGATGTCGAGCTGGCGATGGAATTCGGCTACACCTCGCTGTCGCTGCGCTCGATGTTCGGCACCAACAACGGCATCGCCGGTCAGGTGCTGGTGAACTTCGGCACCGACGAGCAGAAGGCGCAGTGGCTCGAGCGGATCGCCTCCGGTGAGGTCGTGGCCTCCTTCGCCCTCACCGAACCGGGCGCGGGCTCGAATCCGGCGGGACTGCGCACCAAAGCCGTGCGCGACGGTGACGACTGGGTGATCGACGGCCAGAAGCGCTTCATCACCAACGCGCCGATCGCCGACCTGTTCGTGGTCTTCGCCCGCACCCGTCCCGCCGACGAATCGGGCCCCGGCATCGCGGTGTTCCTGGTGCCCGCCGACACCCCCGGCCTCGAGGTCGGTGTCAAGGACAAGAAGATGGGCCAGGAGGGCGCCTGGACCGCGGATGTGGTGTTCTCCGGCGTGCGGGTACCGGCCGCTGCGCTGGTCGGCGGTTCCGAGGACGTGGGATACCGCGCGGCGATGACCTCGCTGGCTCGCGGCCGCGTGCACATCGCCGCGCTCGCCGTCGGTTCGGCCCAGCGCGCCCTCGATGAGTCGGTGGCCTACGCCGCCTCGGCCACCCAGGGTGGTCGGCCGATCGGTGAATTCCAGTTGGTGCAGGCGATGATCGCCGATCAGCAGACCGGGGTGATGGCCGGCCGCGCACTGGTGCGTGAGGCCGCCGCCCGGTATGTCAGCGGTGAGGACCGCCGCATCGGCCCCTCGGCGGCGAAACTGTTCTGCACCGAAATGGTCGGTAAGGTCGCCGACCTCGCCGTGCAGATCCACGGTGGCACCGGCTATATGCGCGAGGTCCCGGTCGAGCGCATCTATCGCGACGTGCGACTGCTGCGCCTGTACGAGGGCACCAGTGAGATCCAGCGCCTGATCATCGGCGGCGGGCTGGTGCGCGAAGCGGGGAAGCGTAAATGACCGCAGCTCAACAGGATTCAGTCGGCGCGGCTGTGGTCGACACCGCGGCGACCTGGTTGTTCGTGCCCGGTGACCGACCGGACCGGTTCGCGAAAGCGCAGGCGGCCGGCGCGGATCTGGTCGTGCTGGACCTCGAGGACGCGGTCGCGCCCGATCGCAAGGACGAGGCCCGTGACTACGTGCACCAGTGGCTCGCCGGCGGAAACCGGAGTGCGGTGCGCATCAACGCGGCCGGAACCCGGTGGTACGCGGAAGATCTCGCCATGCTGGCCCAACACCGTGCCATCGTGATGATCCCCAAGGCCGAGGAGCCCGGCGCGTTGCTGAACGCGGCGGCGGGACTGGACTCCCCGGTCTTCATCGCGCTCATCGAGACCGCGCGCGGTGTGCTCAACGCGGCGGCACTGGCCGACGCCGCCGAGGTGCGACGCCTGGCCATCGGCACCTTCGACCTGGCCGCCCAGCTCGGCATCGACCCGTCCGACCGCGAAGCACTGGCGGCGGCTCGCAGCGCCTTGGTGCTCGCCTCGGCCGCCGCCGGGCTGTCCGGGCCGATCGACGGCGTCACCGGCAGTATCGACGAGCCCGAGATTCTGACCGCGGACGTGAACTACGCCCGCCGCCTCGGATTCGCGGGCAAGCTCTGCATCCATCCCCGGCAGGTCGTGACGGCGGCCGCCGCGCTGCGTCCGAGCGCCGACGAAATCCGCTGGGCCACTTCGGTAATGGAGGCGACCACGGCCGACGGAGTCGCCGTACTGCACGGGCAGATGATCGACAAACCGGTCGTAGACCGCGCCCACCGCATCCTGCTACAGGCGGGCACTGCCCGCTCCTGACGACCCGACGAAACGGAGTCCGACATGTCACAACCACTGCTGCACAACCGCACCGCGGTCATCACCGGCGCCGCCCAGGGCATCGGCTACGCCATCGCGGAGAAGTTCATCGAAGAAGGCGCCCGGGTGGTGCTCGGTGACCTCGACGCCGACACCGTGAAGCAGGCCGCCGAACGCCTCGGCGGCGCGGACAAGGCCATCGGCGTGCGCTGCGACGTCACCGATTCCGACGACGTCGACGCCCTGTTGCAGGCCGCGCTCGACACCTACGACAGCCTCGACATCATGGTCAACAACGCCGGCATCACCCGCGACGCGACCATGCGCACCATGACCGAAGAGCAGTTCGACCAGGTCATCTCGGTGCACCTCAAGGGCACCTGGAACGGCACCCGCAAGGCGGCGGCGATCATGCGCGAGCGCAAGCGCGGCGCGATCGTGAACCTGTCCTCGCTGTCAGGCAAGGTTGGCCTGGTCGGGCAGACCAACTATTCGGCCGCCAAGGCCGGAATCGTCGGGCTGTCCAAGGCCGCCGCGAAAGAGGTCGCCCACCACGGCATCCGGATCAACGCCATCCAGCCCGGCCTGATCCGCACTCCCATGACCGAGGCCATGCCGGAGAAGGTCTGGGAGCAGAAGATGGCCGAGATACCGATGGGCCGCGCCGGCGAGGTCGGCGAAATCGCCTCGGTGGCACTGTTTCTCGCCTCGGACCTGTCGTCGTATATGACCGGCACCGTCCTGGAGGTCACCGGCGGAAGGTTCATGTAGTGCCCGAGTGGGAACCGCACACCGTCACCACCGAAGAACTCATCGACCCCAGCCCGGTCGCGACCCTGGCGTCGCTGTTCGACGACGGGTTGCCGGCCCCCGGCCCTGGTGACGAACTCCCGCCGATGTGGCATTGGGTGGCGCTGCCGCGCTGGCCGGTCTCCTCGCAGATCGGCACCGACGGCCATCCGGTCCGTGGCAGCTTCCTGCCGCCGGTGGATCTGCCGCGGCGCATGTTCGCCGGCGGAGAAGTGAGCTGGCACAGCGAGATTCACGTCGGCGAGACTGTGCGGCGGGTCTCGCGCGTGGAATCGGTGACCGAGAAGTCCGGACGTTCCGGAAAGCTGGTCGTCGTGGTTGTCGGCACCCGGCTGTATCGCGACGGTGGTGAACTCGCCCTCGAAGAGCGCCAGGACCTCATCTATCGCGAGGCAGGCCCGGCAGCATCCGCCGAGGCTCCGGTGGCCGAGGCGGCGGCCCTGACGCCGGCGGGCAGCCCGCTGCGACGCGCCGAGGATACGGCGTGGGACTTCGCCACCGATCCGACGCTGCTGATGCGGTTCTCCGCGGCCACCGCCAACGCGCACCGCATCCACTACGACTGGCCGTATGCGACGCGCGTGGAGGGCTATCCGGGCCTGGTCGTTCACGGACCGCTGATCACGCTGGCCGCCGCCGAGGTCCGGCGCCTCGCCGGGCAGATCGGACGCCCGGCGCGGTTGCGGCACCGCAACCGCGCTCCCCTGTTCTGCGCTCAGTCCGCCCAGTTCCGGACCGAGCAGGACGACAAGGCGTTGCGGATCGAACTGTTCGGTCCCGGCGGCGTGGCGGGCGGTCCGAACGCGACCGTCGAGATCGATCTCGGATAAGGAGGCCCACACCATGATTCGCACTTTCGCGGGTCTCGACGAGGTCCGCGCCGCGCTCGGCGAACAGCTGGGCCCGAGCGATCCGCTGATCGTCGACCAGGCACGTATCGACGCCTTCGCCGAGGCGACCGGTGATCACCAGTGGATCCACGTCGACCCGGTCCGCGCCGGCGAAGGACCGTTCGGCCGCACTATCGCCCACGGATATCTGACACTGTCGCTGCTGCCGCAGTTCGGTGCGCAGCTGTTCGCGCTCGAATTCGGCACGGCCCGGGTCAATTACGGCGTGGACAAGGTGCGATTCCCGGCCCCCGTGCCGGTGGATTCGGCCCTGTCCTGCACCGCGACCTTCACCGATCTGCGCGACACCCCGGCCGGCGCCATCCTCACCACGCGCTACGTGGTGCAGGCCGCGGACGCGGCCAAACCGGCCTGCGTCGCGGACACATTGGTGCTACTCACCTGACAGGGACCGTAGCGGCCCACCCTGGCAGGGACGCAGGGCCCCGCGCGAGGCGTACTCGCGCGGGGCTCTCGCCGTATTCGGGGTAGTGACGGCGCGAACAGGCACTATTCGTAACAAATCTTATATATTATGTATTGGAGCGCCGATCATGTGCGCTCACACCCCACCGGGAGGCTTGGCGTGGCCGACAACTCGACTCATATCCGCGGCAGCGGCGGCCGGCAGCAGCTGCCCGACGAGGTGGCGTCCTATGTGCGGGAATTGATCATGTCCGGACAGGTACGCGCGGGAGAATTCCTGCGGATGGAACCGATCGCCGCGGCCGTCGGGGTCAGCAATACGCCGGTGCGCGAGGGACTGCTGTCGCTGCGCAGTGAGGGTTTCGTCGAATTGGTACCGCGTCGGGGATTCGTGGTGGCACCGGTGACCCCGCAGGATGTGTACGACTTGTTCTGGGCGCAGGCACAATTCGCCGCAGAGCTGGCCGCGCGCGCCGCGACGACGATCACCGCCGAGCAGATCGGCGAGCTCGAGGCGATCAATGCCCGGCTCGACGACGCGATCACCGCCGACGATCGCGATGCCATCGCCGTGCACGGCCACGAATTCCATCGCCACATCAATCTGGCGGCGAGCTCGCACCGCCTGACCCTGCTCCTGGGCTCGGTCGTGCGGCATCTGCCGAATCGCTTCTACGCCTCACTGGAGGGCCGATTGGCCGCCATCGGCAACGATCACCCGCAGATGATCGAGGCGCTACGCGAGCGCGACTCCGACCGCGTCCGGGAGCTGACCGAAAAGCACATCCTCGACGGCGCTCAGGGCGTGCTCGGCATGCTGGAGCGCAGCGGGCCGTGGACGGCCGAGAGCACCTAGTTCACCCCCTCGACACGCGAAACCGGCCCCGAGAGGTCACCTCCCGGAGCCGGTGGCATCGTCGCTACCGCTTACACGCCGATCGCGTCGGCCAGTTCGATCACCGCCTCGGCGGTCTTCACATGAGCCAGATCGATATGCACACCCTCGAAGTCGACCGCACCGCTACCCGCGGCCTCCGCCTCACGGAAGGCGGCGATCATCCGGCGGTAGTAGTCGACCGTCTGCTCGGACGGGGTGAACACCTCGTTGGAGATGGCGATGTGCGACGGGTGGATGCACACCATGCCCCGGAAGCCGAGCCGCCGCGAATCCTCGGCGAACCGACGGAAACCGTCGAGATCCTTGATGTCCTGCCACACGCCGGTCACCGGATGGGTCTGTCCGGCCCCACGGGCCGCGACGACGATGCGGCTGCGCTGATACAGCGTCTCGAGGCCCTCCAGGGTGAATTCGAAACCCAGTTCGCGACCCACGTCGGCGTTCGGGCCGGTGGCGCCGAGCAGACTCCACACTCGCGGGCACGCCTCGGCGATCTCCTCGCAGTGCGCCACCGACACCGCGGTTTCGAAGCTGATGATCAGGCCCACCGAGCCGGGTTCGAGGCCCTCGCGCTCCTCGATGTGCGACACCACGGCGTCGATGCGCCGGACCTCTTCGGCGTTGTACACCTTCGGCAGGAACAGACCCGCCACACCCGGCACGATGACGGCCTCGGCATCGGCGCCGAAATGCCCGCTGTCGTAGCTGTTGGGCCGCACCCACACGTCGGGTCGCACGTTCTGCTCACGCAGCCGGCCGAGGGTCTCGCGCACGGTGACCCGGGCATCGGCCTTCTCCGCGGCCGGCACCGAATCCTCGAGATCCAGGATCAGCGCATCGGCGCCGGCGGCGACCGCCTTCTCAGCCCAGGTGGGTTTGTGCCCGGGCACGAACAACATGGAACGGTACGGCTTCAAAGGTTCTCTCCTTCTGGGAAATTCGGTGATTCAGAACTTCGGGCTGCGATGCTCGAGGTGGGAGGCCAGGCCCTCGCGGACCTCGGGGCCACCGAAGCCGTAGAACTCGAGCGCGAGCGAGGCGTCGAAGATGGACCCGGCGACCTGCCGGTACCAGTTGTTCAGCGACTGTTTGGTCCACCGGATCGCGGTCGGAGCGCCGGCGGCGAGTTCGCGCGCCACCTCCCGCGCGGTCGGCAGCAGGTCGGCATCGGCGTCGACACACAGCGAGACCAGGCCGATGCGCTCGGCCTCCTCGCCGTTCAGCGGCCGGCACGTCATCAGGTAGTACTTGGCCTTGGCCATACCGCACAGCAGCGGCCAGCAGATGGCGGCATGGTCTCCGGCGGCCACCCCGAGCCGGGTGTGACCGTCGATGATCTTGGCGGTCTTGGTCGTCACCGAGACGTCGGCGAGGATCGCGGAGACGAGTCCGGCGCCGACCGCAGGCCCGTGGATGGCGGAAACGATCGGTTTGGTGCAGTCGAGCAGGTTGTAGACCAGATCGCGGGCCTCCCGCATCACGCGCGTGCGTACCTCGTAGTCGTCGCGCATCGCCTCGACCATCGAGAACGAGCCACCCGCCGACAAGCCCTTACCCTCACCGCGGATCACGATGGCCTTGACCTGCGGGTCGGCGTCGAATTCGCGCCAGATCTCGGCCAGATCGGCGTGGGCACCCTCGCTGACCGCGTTCAGATTCGGGGCATCGAACACCAGCTCGGCGACCCCCGCCTCGTCGGGGCCATCCACCCGCAGGTGCTCGAAGCGCGTATAGCGGCTCATGTCCGTCCTTCCGTACCGATCTCGAATACCGAAACCAATGAAAACATTATATATTAAGTACTACAAGACCGATCCGGATCTCCAGTTCACCGAACCGCCGAATCCGGCGCAACGCCCCGACCGCCGGCTATCGGGGCAGGCTGTCGACCAGAAAGGAAGGCCAGCGCATGGATCGTGCGTTCTTCCGCGTGAAATACGGGGATACCGAGGAATTACATCCCGAACCGGGCGCCGCCAGCGGCTGGGGTGCCGAACACATGCGCGGCCTGGCCGTCAGCGGCGCACTCGCCCGCGAAGCCGAGCGCACGGTCGACACCCTGGGGCGCGGGGACCTGCAACCCGTGCGATGGACTCTCGACATGTTCCGGGCGGCGAGAATGCAGCCGTCCACCACCTCGGCCACGGTCATGCGCGACGGGCCACGGGTGTGCCTGATCGACGCCGTCCTGCACCAGGATGGCGAACCCGTCGCCCGAGCGAGCGCGCTCTACCTGCGCCCGAGCGAGACGCCGGCAGGCGCGGTCTGGTCCGGCGGCGCCACCCCTACCCCACCGGCCGCCGATCACGCCCCCGGCGATCGGGAACGGCTGTACTTCGACCCCGAACACGGCTGGGGCGAATGGACCGACAACTTCGCTACCATCGATCGAAAACAGATCTGGCACTTCCCGATTCCCGTCGTGTACGGCGAATCCCTGACGCCGTTCCAATTGGCCGCCTCCATCGCCGACGTGACGAACCTGATCTCCAACCTCGGCAGTGCGGGACTCGAGTTCATCAACCCGGACGTCACCATGACGATCGCACGGTTGCCGCGCGGCACAGAACTCGGTCTGGCACTGACCGAGCGGGTCGAACATCACGGCATATCCGTCGGCACCGCGGTCGCCTTCGACCGCCACGGCGTCATCGGCACGGTCACCGCCTCCGCCGTGGCCAACGCCCGCCGCGCCGTCGGCCGCTACTCCCTCCGCCGATACTGAAGGACCTCCGTTGTCCCGCGAGAAGCCACTCGAACTCCCAGCGCCCCGTACCGACGCCTGGGACTGGCAGCTACGCGCCGCCTGCCGCGCCCACGACGTGAACGCCTTCTACGCCGACGACGAGTCCGATACGGCCGCCGCCAGACAACTGTGCGCCCGCTGCCCCGTGCTCGCCCGCTGCCGCGACCACGCGATCATGTCCAATGAGCCGCACGGCATCTGGGGCGGGCTCACACCCCGGGAGCGGATCGAATACCGGTGGGCGCATTACCGACCCGTCCCACGCCGGCGCACCGCGTAGCCGCTTCGTCGCGCGTCCCGATGAGCGCGGCACCGGCCCCGCCTGCGCGAGCGCGCCGCAGAGCCGCCCGGATATTCTTCTGTGGCACAGAACGTACACGTGGTCCTGAGGTTCGAGGAGTGCGAGCGCACCGTCTGCTCTCGCAAGCTCCTCCAGTCGCGGCCCGCTCACCGCTCGATCAACGCGACCTTCACATGATCCGGACGCTTCAACGTGCCCTCAGGCACCAGCTCCACAACCGTTTTCACGTTGAGGGCCGAACGGATCCGCTGTTCGATGGTGGCTCGGAGGCCGGTTCGCGCTTCCTCGCTCGAGCCGTCGGCGTATTCGACGACCAGGGGCAGCGGGCGCTGGGTGGAGTGGCCTTCGAAGTCGGGGCGGATGCGCATCTCCCCTGTCGTCTCCGGGACCAGCTCGAGGATCAGATCCTTGATGGCCGAGGGGAAGACGTTGATGCCGCGCACGATCAGCATGTCGTCGGTGCGGCCGATGCAGCGGACCTTGTATCCCGTCCGGCCGCACGCGCAGTCGGTGCCGGTGACGACGACGTGATCGCGGGTGCGGAAGCGCAGCAGCGGCGAGGCCCGGCGGCGCAGCGCGGTGTAGACCAGTTCGCCCTGGGCGCCGGCGACCGGTTCGACGCGGTCGCCACTCACGGGGTCGATCAGTTCGGCCACCATGAGATCCGGTGACAGGAAATGCATGCCGTCGGCGGCGTCGCATTCGCCCCAGTAGGTGCAGGCGATATCGGTGCCGCCCAGCATCTCTCGCGCGGTGGCGCCCCACAGCGATTCCAGCTTCTCGCGGATGGCGGGCGATCCGCCGCCCGGTTCACCGCCGACACTGATGGTGCGCACGCCCAGTTCGCGGGCCGGACGGCCGACGATGCGGGGCGCTTGCTCGGCGAGGTGGGCGAGGAAGTTCGGCGTTCCGATCAGCGCGTTCGGTCGCTGATCGGCCTGCACGCGCAGCAGCCGTTCCGCGCCCGCCTCCGCACCGATCGGAATATCCACGATGCCCATGTATTGCAGGATCTGGATGATCGGCAGGCCGCCGACGAAACCCTTGCTCATCCCGAAGCCGTGCAGCAGGCGGTCACCGGGCCGGAAACCGTTGGCGTACAGCGCGCGTGCGCCCAATTCCGACCAGGTGACGATGTCCTCGGCGGTCAGCGCGACATACGACGGGCTACCGGTGGTGCCCGAGGATGCCTGGATCTGCACGATATCGGAATCGCCAACCGCGACGTGCGCGCCCAGCGGCGGGCACTGCGCCAGGCTGTCGCGCAGCTCCTGCTTTTCGGTGAAGGGAAGGGAGACAAGGTCTTCCACGCCGCGCACCGCTGCCGGATCGACACCGTGGTCGGCGAATTTCGCGCGGTAGAAGGCGCTGTTCGCGGACAGGTGCGCGAGTTGCTCCCGCAGCCGCTCGTTCTGGATCACCGCCGCATCCGCCGGGGAGATCGTCTCGATCTCGCTCCAGTACTGCGCCGAGAACGGTGTGGCCGTCATTCGAGCCTCCTACCTGGCCGAGCCTCCTACCTGGCCGAGCCCCCTACGTGCTGTCGCGGGCCGGCGTGCGGCACTGCGCAGCAACATCGACCCGAGCAGTAATTATATATTATATTCAAACTGCGGTTCACTGAACTTCGGGAACGTCCCAGAACGCCAGCTCGTACCGCATGCCCTCGAGGAACAGGACCTCTGCCCGCGCCTGGTCGGCGCCGGTTTCGTCGAGCATCTGCCCGCAGCGACGCGTCAGCGCCGCGAATCCGGGGTCGGCGTAGGTCTCGACCCACCGGCGGTAGCGCGGCTCCACCGGCAGCTCGCGCGCGAGAATCGCGCCGAGGGTCGAATAGCCCCACATGCACGGATACAGCGCCGCCAGCCCCTCCGCGTACGAGGCCGCCGAATCCAGGAGGAACGTCGTATACGCCTGGCAGACAGGGCCTTTCACCGCACCGTCGAGGTCGGCGCCGAACTCGGCCGCCAGCGACCGATGCAAGGCCAGCTCGTCGTGATAGGTGGCGTGGGCCAGATCCACGAGATCGCCCAGATGCGCCGGCGGCGCCTGCCAGGCCAGGCGCGCGAACACCCGGACGTAATCGAGCAGGAACAGATAATCCTGCTCGAGCCAAGACCGGAAGACCGGCGCGGGCAGATCGCCGCGGGCGATCCCGGCCACCGTGGGATGTGCGCGCTGCTGTTCGACGATCGGCAGGCCGATCCTTTCGAGATGCGCTGAAAGACTCATCTCCCGAGTGAATCAGCTTCGCGATCCGCCCGCGTGCTCACACCGGCATCCGAGGCGACCGCGGGAACGTCACCGGCAACGCGGTCAGCGAGCGGTGGAACGGGCCGGGACGCCAGGTCAGCTCCGCGCCGCCGAGTGTCATCTCGGGCAGGGCGTCGACGAGCTGGTCGATGGCATCCTGAGCGACCAGGTAGGCCACCGAGCGGGCCGGGCACGCATGCGGTCCGATACTCCACGACAGGTGCGAATTGTTGTCCAAGTATTCGCCGGTGCCGGTCGCGGGATCGTTGTTGCAGGCGGCCATGCTGATCACGACCGGCTCGTTCGCGGGCAGCCAGACACCGTCTATGAGGATCGGCTGCCGGGGAAAGGTGGTGCACATGTTCGACAGCGGCGGATCGGTGAACAACACCTCGTCCAGTGCCGCACGGGTGGTCAGGCTGCCGCCGAGCAGCCCGCCGGCGAATCGCTCATCGGTCAGCAGCATGCTCAGGGTGTTGACGATCAGATTCTGCAGCGGTTCGATGCCGGCGCCGTAGAAGCTGAACAGCTGGCTGTTCAGCTCGGCGTCGTCGAGACCGACCGGATGGCGCAGCAAGCGCGTGGTGATATCGTCGCCGGGCTCCTTCCGCTTGAAGGCGATCAGGTCGGCCAACGCCGCGACCAGCCTCGCATCGGCCTCATCGGTGTCCGAGCCGTCGAATATCGCGGCCATGCCCTCCGCCACCCTGCGCCCGATATCGGCCGGACAGCCGAGCATCGTGTTGACCACCTCGAAGGTCAGCGGATAGGCGTACTGGCCGATCAGTTCCGCCGTGCCCGTCTCACAGAACTCGTTGATCAACGGCACCGCGATCCTTTCGACGGTGCTGTGCAAGGAGAACAGGTCGAAGGCGTTCAGCGCCTCGACGGTCGGGACGCGATAGCGCACATGGTCGGCGCCCGCACTGCGAAAGGCGTTGGGGCGCCACTCCATCAGCGGCAACACCGGGCAGTCGGCGGGAATGTCACGCTGCCACACCCGGGGATCGGCCGGAAAGTGGTCCGGGTCGTTGAGGATTCGCCGGGCGGTCTCGTAGCCGATCACGAGCGTCGCGGGCACCCCGGGCGCGAGCTCGACCGGCGCCAGCGCCCCGTATCGAGCCCGCAACTCTCGATACACCCGGTACGGATCGGCGGCGAATTCCGCTGTGTAGATCGGAGTTCGGAGTCCGTCCTCGTTGGACGGCACCCTGCGCGGGACCGGGCAGGACGTGGCACCGGGCGATGGCATGGTCAACGGTGACCCTCCGAGCATCGAGCAAGACCGACGTAATGTGGCCGGTCACAACGACATACCGCCGAACCGACCTGCGGAATCGTATCGAGTCACGACGGATCCCGAGGGAAATTTCAGATATTACGCATTTTGCGTAAAACTTGACCCCGGGCATCTCGGCGGCCGCCCGGCCGAGGAACGGTGGTCGCCGACGCAAAGCGGGGCGGACCGTTCGGCCCGCCCCGCTTGCACAAGCTATCGGCCGCCCTACGCGGTGGACTTCTCCTCCTCCGACCACAGGCCCTGCGCCTCCAGCATGGCGACCAGCTCGTCGGCGCCCTCCATGATGTGATCGCGCATGAGGGTGTTGGCCGCCTTCGCGCGCCGCTTCTGCAGCGCCTCCAGGATCGCGGGGTGCTGCTGCATCGTGTCCTTGCTGTGGCCCTCGATGTCGTTGTAGAAGCGGTTGGGCAGCTGCCGCACGATCGAGCGCAGCAGCATGGCGAGACGGCGGGAATCCGCGGCCAGATTGATCGTGCGATGGAACTCGTGCCCGAGCTGCACCACCAGCTCCGGGTCGGACCCCTTCGCGACCGCCTCGGCATGGCGGGTATTGACGTCGGCGAGATGCTCGAGTTGCGCCGGACTGATCAATTTCGCTGCGCGCCCGGCCAATTCGCCGGCCAGCGACGCCTGCGCCCAGAAGATGTCGCGCACGTCCTGGCGGCTGAAGGCTGAGACCATGAATCCGCGCCGCGGGACCAGTTCGACGAAACCCTCACCGCTCAACAGCAGCAGTCCCTCGCGCACCGGGGTGTTGCTCACCCCGACCGCCTCCGCGATCGGCTCCGTGCGCAGGAAGTCACCGGGCCGGACCCGCCCCGTGATGATCAGCTCGCGCACATACGTCGCGACATCCTCCGAGAGCTGCTGGCGCTGAGCGTTCGAGCTCCGCGGTAAACTCCGCGTCGTCGAGTCCATGTACACTCGGTCCTTTCCGGTCGGCACTTGTTATGCATTATGCCTCATGCTTTCCGGAACGGAACGCCCCTGCTCAGCCTCCGGCCGTCTCAGCCTTCGCTCGACCGCGGGCCCACATCCCCGCGCGCGCCACCGAATTCCTTGCGAATGGCATCCGTATCGGCGCCCAGCTCGGGCACGCTTCCGGAAACGGCGCACCAGTCACGCGCCAGCGCGGGCGGCAACAGCGCCGGCAGCGGACCCACCGGCGAGCCGACCTCGCGCCACCGGCCCCGGTCGGCCAATTGCGGATGGTCGGCCAGCTCCCGCACCCCGTTGAGCCGGGCGTTGCCGATGCCGGCGGCATCGGCCAAGCGCTGGATATCGGCCAGATCGCGCTGCGCGCACCACGCGCCGACGATCTCGTCCAGCTCGGCGCGATGGGCCACACGATCGTGATTGTGCTTGTAGCGCGGGTCGGCCGCCAGATCGGGACGGTCGAGCAGATCCTCGGTGAGGCGGCGCCATTCGCGATCACTGGTGGTGCCCAGCACGGCGGTCTGACCGTCGGCGGTCGGATAGGCGCCGTACGGGGCGATCATCGGCGACCCCATGCCGACCGGTTCCGGTTCGGTCCCCGCGTGCAGCACCTGATTCAGCGCGAAGCCCATCATCTCGGCGACGACGTCGAGCATCGCGATCGGGATCAGCGCTCCGCGGCCGGTGCGGTCGCGGTCGTAGAGCGCGGCCAGCACACTGGAATAGGCGTAGAGGGCGGTCCCGACATCAGCGACCGGAATACCGGGTTTGGCCGGCGCCCCGGGCGTCCCGGTGATGGCACACGACCCCGCCTCGGCCTGGATCAGCAGATCATAGGCGCGTTTGTGATCCAGCGGCCCGCCCCGGCCGTAGCCGGAGATGTCGACCACGATCAGGCGCGGATACCGCTGCAGCAGCTCCTCTGGCTCGAACCCCAGCCGGCCCAGAGCTCCCGGCCCCAGGTTCGACACCAGCACGTCGGCCCGTTCCAGCAGCCCGGTGAACACCTCCTGATCGGCGGCATCGGTCAAATCGAGCGTCGCGGATTCCTTGCCGTGGTTCAGCCACACGAAATGCGCGGCCATCCCCCGCACCACCCGGTCGTAGTGGCGAGTGGAATCGCCGAAGCCCGGCTGTTCGATCTTGATCACGCGGGCGCCGAGGTCGGCCAGATGGCGAGTGCACAACGGCGCGGAGATGGCCTGTTCGAGCCCCAGGACGGTGATTCCCGACAGCGGTGCGCTCATGCGCGATTCTCCTTCGAGACAGCTTGTGCGGCAACGTATTCGCCGTCGCGCGACAGGTCGGATCCGGTCCAGTCGGCGATCAGTCCCGCCACGTCGAGATGGTCGGTGCGCGGCACCGAGGGCGCGCGGGCGGGAGTGCGGCTCAACCGGGGCGCGGGCGCCGGATGCAGCACGCCGTGCACACGCTGGAACAGCTCGCGCTGGGCATTGTGCGGATCCTCGGCCGCCTCATCGAAGGTCAGCACCGGGGTCACGCAGGCGTCGGTGCCCTCGTAGATCCCGGCCCACTCCGCGCGGGACCTCGTCGCGATCGCGGCGCCGATGAGCTCGCGCAGCCGCGGCCAGTTTTCCCGGTCGTCCTGTGCGGGCCAGCCGGTCGTGTCGACGCCGAGGCGAACCAGGAATTCGGCGTAGAAGTCGGGTTCGAGCGCGCCGACGGCAAGGTAGTTGCCGTCCGCGCAGCGGTAAGTGTCGTAGAAGGGAGCGCCGGAGTCCAGGTAGTTCGTACCCGGCTCGTCGCTGTAGAGTCCGGCCGCCCGCAGGCCCTGGAGTTTCGCGGTCAGCAGCGCAACACCGTCGACCATGGCCGCGTCCACAACCTGGCCGCGGCCGGACTTCCACGCCTCCAGCAGTGCGCAGACGATACCGAACGCGCCGATCGCCGCGCCGCCGGCGTAGTCGCCGAGCAGATTGATCGGCGGACGCGGCGCCTCACCCGCCCGCGCCATCGCGTGCAGCGCGCCGGTCTGCGCGACATAGTTGATGTCGTGCCCGGCTTCGGTCGCCAGCGGACCGTTCTGGCCGTAGCCGGTCAGCCGGGTGTAGACGATTTCGGGGTTGCGGGCGAGCACCACCTCCGGCCCCAGCCCAAGCCGTTCGGCCACCCCGGGCCGATAGCCCTCAATGAACACGTCCGCACCCGCGATGAGCCGCAGCACGTTCTCGACGCCCTCGGGATCCTTGAGGTCCACCGCGATCGCGTCACCGCCGCGATTGACCACGTCGAATTCCTCACGCAACCCGTCGGTTTGACCGAGCGCACGCGCGGACCGATGCGGCGGCCGCACCACCCGCACCACCTGGGCGCCCATATCCGCCAGCAACATGCCGACGAAGGGCACCGGGCCCATGCCGGCCAGGACCAGAACCCGCACGCCGGTCAGCGGTCCGCTCATCACCACACACTCCTGTTTCGTTGGAAGACGACGCCGGCCGCGACCTGTGACTGACGGCGGCCGGCGTCGTGCCCGAGATCCCCTGCAGGGGTGATCAGTAGGACCTCGGGAGTCCTAGCACCTGCTGCGAGATGTAGTTGCGCACCATCTCCTGTGAGAAGGGCGCGTTGCGCAGCAGGCGAACCTCACGCCACAGCCGTTCGACGTGGTACTCCTTGGAGTAGGCGTACCCGCCGAAGGTCGACAACGCGCGGTCGCATGCCTCGAAACCGGCTTCAGCGCCGAGGTATTTCGCGGCCGCGGCCTCCTTGCCGCACGGCTTGTGCGCCTCGAACAGTTCGGCGGCGTGCATGCAGACCCGTTCGGCGGCCTCGAGCCGGATCCAGGAGTCGGCCAGCGGATGGGCGACGGCCTGGTTCTTGCCGATGGGCCGGTCGAAGACGACTCGGTCCTTGGCGTACTGGGTGGCCAGCTCCAGACCGGCGCGGCCCAGGCCGACACCTTCCAGGCCGACCACGATGCGCTCGGGATTCAGGCCGTCGATCAGGTACTTGAAACCCTGGCCGACCTCGCCGATCACCTCGTCGTCGCGCACCTCGAGGTTGTCGATGAACAGCTCGTTGGAGTCGATCGCCGACCGTCCGAGCTTCTCGATCTCCCGCACGGTGATCTTGCTGCGGTCCAGATCGGTGAAGAACAGGGTGATGCCGTCGAGCGGCTTGGCCTCGTCACGGGGCGAGGTGCGCGCCACGATGAGGATCTTGTGCGCGTTCTGGGCGTTGGTGATGAACACCTTCTGCCCGTTGATCACCCAGCCGCCCTCGGTCTTGGTGGCCTTGGTGCGGATACGCGAAGTATCCACGCCCGCAGTGGGTTCGGTGACGGCGAAGGCCATCAGGATCTCACCGGAGGCCAGCTTCGGCAGCCATTCGCGCTTCATCTCCTCCGAGCCGTAGCGCAGGATCGGCGCCGGCGGGAAGACGTAGAAGTGGATGGCCGAGCCGCCGCTCATACCGGCGCCGGAGGCCGCGACCTCCTGCAACATGATGCCCGCCTCGGTCAGGCCCAGCCCCAGGCCGCCGTACTCCTCGGGAATCATGACGCCGAGCCATCCGGCCGCGGCGAATGCCTTGACGAATTCCCAAGGGTATTCGCCCTTCTTGTCCTTCTCGCGCCAGTAGTCGTAGCCGAACTTGCGGGCCAGTTCGCGGGTATTCTGGCGAACCAGTTCCAGATCGTCTGCGTCGGTGAGTGTCACTGTTGATCTCCTGATCGGGTCGGGATGCCGTCGATGGGCGTGGCGGGATCCAGGGACGACAGATCCCCTTGTGAGAGGCCGAGATAGCGCGAACGAATGGCGCGGCGCATGATCTTGCCGTTCTTGGTTTTCGGAAGTGCCTGCACCACATGCAAACTCGGAGCGAACGAACGGCCGATATTGTGCACGGCGGTGGTCTTCAGGTCGTCGTGATCGGTACCGGCGCCGGTGACTACGAAGGCGACGACCCGCTGGCCCCGCTGCGGATCGGGCTCGCCGATGACCGCGGCCTCGACGATGCGGCGATCCTTGAGCAGCGCCGCCTCGATCTCGGCGGGACCGACGCGACGGCCGGAGACCTTGATGGTGTCGTCGGAGCGGCCGTGGATATGCCAGATTCCGTCCTCGTCGACCGCCGCCAGGTCACCGTGCACCCATACGTCTTCCCAGAAGCTCCAATAGGTTTCGAGATACCGTTCGCGGTCCTGCCAGAACGCGTGCGTCATACCGGGGAATGTGTTGAGGACGGCGAGTTCGCCGACTTCGCCGATCACCGGCTTTCCGTCACCGTCCAGGACGGCCATGTCCGAGCCGATCAGCGGCGCGTTGAAGGAGGCGGGGTCGATGGGCAGGAACGGATAGGCGACCAGCAGGCCGCCACCCACCTCGGTGCCGCCACTGAAGTTGACGATCGGCCGCTTGGAGCCGCCGACGGTTTCGAACAACCAGCGCCAGGTCGGCTCGTCCCACGCCTCGCCGGTGGACACGAAGGTTCGCAGCGTGTCCAGTCCGGTTGGGGCGCCGTCGGTTCGGGCCATGACCAGCCGCATCGCGGTGGGCGCCACACCCTGTACGGTGACGCCGTTGCGGTCGATGATCTCCCACATCCTCGTGGGCGTGGGATGATCGGGCACGCCCTCGGTGAACACGACGGTGGCGCCGAGTTGAAGCCCGCCCGCGATGAGCATCGGTCCGACGAGCCAGCCCATATCCGAGATCCAGGCGATGACGTCGTCGTCGTGCACGTCGAAGCTGTAGCCGAAGTCGACGGCGGTTTTCACCGCGAATCCGGCGTGCGAGTGCACGATGCCCTTGGGACGCCCGGTGGTTCCGGAGGTGTAGACGATGGTGAGCGGGTCGTTGGATTCGACCTGCACCGTCGGCACCTGCTCCGGGTTAGCCGGCAGTTCGTCCCAGTAGATGTCGCGTCCGTCGCGCATCTCGACGTCGTTGTCGAGATGACGGACCACCACGCTGTGGCGGACGGACGGGGCCGACTGCAGGGCTTCGTCGGCAGTCTCCTTCAACGGCACCACTTTTCCGCGGCGCGTCGTTGCGTCGGCGGTGATCAGCAGGACCGCTTCGGAGTCGTGCAGGCGTGCGGCGAGGGCTTCCGGGCCGTAACCGGTGAAGGCCGGGACCGAGATGGCGCCGATCATCGCGCAGGACAGGAACGCCACGATGGTTTCGGGAACGACGGGCGCGAACAGCACCACTCGGTCCCCCTGCGAAACACCCAGTGCGGCAAGGTTGGCCGCGAACCGCCGGACCTGCCCGTCGAGTTCGGCATAGGTCAGCGTGCGGCGGGTGCCGTTGTCCCCCTCGTAGACGACCGCAATCTTGTCCGCGATCGGTCCGGTGGCGTGGCGATGCGCGCACAGGGTGGCGAGATTGAGCCGGCCGCCCGGGAACCACCGCGGAAAAGGCGTGCCGTCACTGTCGTCGAGAACCCGGTCGAACGGTTCGGCGAACTCGATACCGAGATCCTCGATCGCGGCGCGCCAGAACCATTCGGGATCATCGACCGACGCCCGGTGCAACTCTGCGAGGTTGCTGTAACCCCACTTCGCCATCGCCGTCAACAGGCGGCTGCGGGCACGCACGTCGTCGGTGGGCATCCATACCGACGGTCGGGTCGAATCGGCGGGACCTGGTCCTCGCATCGGGCACATCCTTTCTCGGCGCGACTGGTCTGTCGGAATCAGGACGCGGTCGCGGGCTCCGGCGCGGCGGAACGCTTCAGCATCAGGCCGGCGCGCAGGCAGTCGCAGACCACCTCGTCACGCTGATTGATGCCCTGGTGCCGGAAGTTCACGATGCCGGAGTCGTTGCGGCTCTTGGATTCCCGCTTGCTCACGATCTCGGTCCGCACCCGGATGGTGTCGCCGTGGAAGACCGGCGCCGGGAACTTCACCTCCTGGAAACCCAGGTTGCCCAGGGTGGTGCCCAGGGTGGTGTCGGGCACGGTGATGCCCGACACCAGCCCGAGAATGAACAGGCTGTTGACCAGACGCTGGCCGTGGATGGAGTTCTTCGAGTACTCGGCGTCCAGGTGCAGCGGCGCGACATTGAGGGTCAGCGTGCTGAACAGGACGTTGTCGGTCTCGGTCACCGTGCGCCGCGTCGCGTGCTCGATGACGGTTCCGGGTTCGAACTCCTCGAAGTAGAGGCCGGCCATGACGAGTCCTTTCGATTCGATGAGGGTGCTTCCCCGGTTTCCCGCGGTCGAACCCAGCTTACAACATTATATATTATATTGTCACGCTGCGGGCAGAAGATCCTCCCCGGCCGTTCGCCGGGCCG